>DAINSR010000138.1:0-6261 GCA_036741255.1 Flavobacterium sp. | reverse complement strand
AAAGATTGTTTATGAGTTGTTAATAACCTGTTTTTAGTCTATTTTTGTATCAATATCTAGTTTAACATGAGAGTAACGCGTTTTAACGTAGTAATTTTTATTGGTTTTTTTGCCATCATTGGAGTTATTATTATGCAATTATTGTTATTAAACAATGCGTTGCGTTTTGAAAAAAAGGAGCTTGAAAGCAAAATTTTCTTTGCACTTCAAGATGTTGTGGAACGTATTTATTCAGACAATAAATCAAATTTAACTTTTAACAAGCAAGTAAAAAAGGTTTCAGACGATTATTATATTGTAAACGTTGATGAAGTTTTTGAAAATAAAATTTTAGAATACTATTTAAAAGTTGAATTTCAAAAAGTGAATATTGACTTAGATTTTGAATATGCCATTTACAATTGCGGATCTAATAAAATGGTTTATGGTAACTATGTATCCGCATCAGGAAAAATTTCAGATAAATGTGAAGAATGTTTTTCTACAAATAAAGATTTAACGTATTATTTTGCCATTAGATTTCCTGACATTAACAAAACATTTTATGGAAATTTACAACAATATTGGATTTTTACAAGCGTACTCCTTTTTGTATTAATTATTTATGTGTATTCTGTATTTATTATGCTCAAACAAAAAAAGTATACAGATTTACAAAAAGATTTTATAAATAACATGACCCACGAGTTTAAAACACCATTATCGTCAATTTTAATTGCTTCTAATTTTGCTCATTCACAACCAGAAATAAAAAACAATCCTAAGCTGTCAAAGTATATCAACATTATTATCAATCAAAGTAATAAACTAAACCAACACATTGAAAAAATATTATATGTTGCTAAAACTGATAGTAAGCAAATTGAACTTATTAAAACAAGCGTAGATTTAATTAAAACCATAAAATTAGTAAAAGAAAATTTAGAACTTAAACATCAAAAAGAACTTATTTTTACTATTGAAATTAATAAAGCATATATAATTAATGCAGATGAGTTTCATTTTTATAATATTGTTTATAACATTTTAGACAATGCTATAAAATATGCAAATGAAAACCTAGAAGTAACCATACAAGCACTTGAAATTAATAATACCTTGCAGTTAAATTTTATAGATAATGGAACTGCAATTCCTGAAAAAGATTTACCTTTTATTTTTGATAAATTTTATAGAGTTACAAGAAAAGACAATAAAGAAATAGAAGGTTTTGGCATTGGACTTTCTTATGTGAAGCGTATTTGTGAAATTCATAAATGGCGAGTTTCAATAAAAAATAATCCTGTACAAGGCATTTGTGTTCAAATAATTTTTAATAAAATTGATTTTAATGGATAAAAAGCGAATTTTATATATAGAAGATGACGAAACTCTAGCGTTTTTAACTGTAGATAATTTAGAAAATCATTTTGATGTAGTGCATAAAAGCAATGGAAAAGAAGCTTTTGATTTGTTTTGTAAAGAAACATTTGACCTTTGCGTTTTAGATATTATGCTTCCTGATATGGATGGTTTTGAAATTGCAACCCAAATTAGAAAGCGAAATCAAGAAATTCCGATTATTTTTTTGAGTGCAAAAACATTAAAAGAAGACAGGATAAAAGGCTTAAAACTTGGTGCCGATGATTATTTAATTAAGCCTTACTCTATTGAAGAATTGATTTTAAAGATAGAGATTTTCTTACATAGAAGTCAAAAATCAATTGACAAATCATTGAAAACATATTCTTTTGGTTCTTTTGAATTTGTGCCAGAAAACTACCAACTAAAAAATAGTAAGAAAACAATTACCCTTACAGAGCGAGAAGCTGCCTTACTCAAAATGTTTTTAAATAGCCCAAATACTGTTTTAAAACGCGAGAAAATTTTAATAGAACTATGGGGGACAGATGACTATTTTATGGGGCGTAGTTTAGATGTGTTTATTTCAAGATTACGAAAAATTATAAAAGAAGAGCCCCATGTACGTATAGAAAATATTCCACGAGTGGGTTTTAAATTAGTGGTTGACTAACAAAGCCTTAATTGAAGGCTGCAGGGTTTGTTCAACTTTTGGGTTGAACAGCCTTTGTATTAGACGCTGTTTTTACGACTCTAATTTTCATAAAAATTACATTAGTGCGGTAAAAACAATGTTTAAAATTTAAAAATCATTGATTAACAATAGATTATGATCCACTAATTTCAATAGGGACAAGTCAGGAAATAGTAGATACATAGATACTCTAAAAAACAGAATGATTGAGTTTTGGAAAATTTTCTCACAGTATCAAAAACCAAATCAGTTTATAATCAATTTATGTAACCTTAATTATTTGGATTCAATATAAAAACAAATGTGTTTAGTATAGCACACAAGTTATATCAGACAAAAAATAAACTCAATATATCCTCAAATGATGGTAGACAGCTAGTAGTTAGGCTAATAGTCTAAAGACACATAACTTATGTGTTTTGCTATTGTAGCTTTTCTTCGATTGATGTAAGACGAGGATTGAGAAGCCCTAAATTTTCTTGGGTTTGGAAGAATAGCCGCAATACCTGCCGCTTGAATGCGTGTAAGACTTTTAGCCTCTTTATGGTACCAATATGCACAGGCAGCCTTAGCTCCATATACGCCATTGCCCATTTCAATACTGTTTAAATACACTTCCATAATGCGTTCTTTAGTCCAAAAAAGTTCAATTAAAACAGTAAAATAAGCCTCTAGTCCTTTTCTAAGGTAGCTTCTCCCCTGCCATAAAAATACATTTTTTGCCGTTTGCTGACTAATGGTGCTACCACCTTTTAATTTTTTTCCCTTTTCATTATTTATAATTGCTTTTTGAATGGCATCAAAATCAAAACCATTGTGCTTAAAAAAATGAGCGTCTTCACTAGCAATAACCGCCTTTTGAAGATTTTGAGAAATAGAATCTAAAGGCACCCAATCATGACTATAAACCACCTCTTTTTTGTCTAGTTTTTGTTCAATCATTCTTAACCCCATTAAAGGAGTAAAAG
Source organism: Flavobacterium sp. (assembly GCA_036741255.1). Taxonomy (GTDB): domain Bacteria; phylum Bacteroidota; class Bacteroidia; order Flavobacteriales; family Flavobacteriaceae; genus Flavobacterium. The sequence continues at coordinate 3,258 of DAINSR010000138.1, read as the reverse complement.
GAACAGGAACAAACCTATAGAGCAACACTAAAAATAAGCTAATAATGTTGAACCATAAAAAGATTTTCCAAATGATTTTTTGTAAATTTTTGATCATACACCTTAATTATATAACTTTTTTTATTGTGGCTATTTTTTATAAACATTGATATATCCAGTGTTTTTTAGATCAAATTTCATGTTGGCTTATGTGAGTTTTTAACACAAATTTGCAATTTTACAATGGAAATTTTCTAATTTGAGCTAAACCCTTTTGAGGGGTTGTGCTTTGTTGAAGCTTAGAAAACCATTTAAAGACAAAAATTTAATTATTGGGGATTGTTTTTACCAGATTTTATAGCCTTCATCACGAGCGGGAAGGTAGTAACTGCAATGAGAATTAAAATGATTTTTTCAATGTGTTTTTTTAAATCAATGTCAAATTTAGATAAAAATAAATCATACAAATAATGTCCTGCAAAAACAAGGATAAAAGCCCACAACAGCGAACTTAAAATATTATAAAACATAAACCGTCCTTTTTTCATGTGAACAATACCCGCAATAATGGGAACAAAGGTTCTAACAATGGGCAAAAATCTAGCAAAAATGATGGCTTTTCCGCCGTGTTTTTCAAAGAACTCTTGAGATTGATAAAGATATTTTTTCTTAAAAAAGAAACTATCCGCTTTGGCATATAAAAACTGACCGCTTTGAGAACCAAACCAATAGCCAAAAATATTTCCTAAAGTAGCAGCAGCAGCTATTAACAAAGACAAAACGGTAACATTAGAAAAATCACTTGGTATAAAAAAGAACGTCTCTACTAATTCTCTGCTATAAATTCCAGATAAAAACAACAAACTATCGCCTGGCAAAAAGAAACCAGCAAACAAACCTGTTTCTGCAAAAACAATAAACAAAACCATATAAATACCAATAGGAATTCCTCCAATTTCCATTGTGATATAAAATTCGGGATTAAAAAGTTTTGTCCAATGAAAATCGTTCATAATTATACTAATTTATTGATTGATTTTGCCACAACCATAGCAACTGCTGCGTCTCCGGTTACGTTTATTGTGGTTCTGCACATATCTAAGGGTCTGTCAATGGCAAATATTAATGCTAATCCTGCTTCGGGTATTCCGGCTTGAGCTAATACAATAACAAGCATTACCATGCCAGCACCAGGGACTGCCGCACTTCCTATCGATGCTAAGGTTGCGGTTACAATTATTCCTAGTTGAACCCCTAAAGATAAATCCATACCAAAAGCCTGAGCAATAAACACCGCAGCCACAGCTTGGTAAAGGCTTGTTCCATCCATATTTATAGTAGCACCAATAGGCAGTACAAAACTTGCCACCTCTTCATCAACTCCCAGATTATCTACCACGCATTCCATAGTAACTGGCAAGGTTGCAGCACTAGAACTAGTTGAAAAAGCAAGTAATTGTGCGGGTGCCATACCCTTTAAGAAAAAAGATGCCCTTTTTTTTGCAAATATTTTAACAAACACTAAATAAAAACTCATCACAATCATTAGTCCAATAAGCACTGAAATTCCATACATAGCAAGGGCTTTAAACAAATCTATACTGGGTGATTCTACTACTAATGAAGCAAGCAAGGCAAAAACTCCAACGGGTGCCGCAAGCATAATAACATCAATCATTTTAAGAATAATATCATTAAAGCTATCAAAAAAGTCTTTTACAGGTTGTGCGTTTTTTTGAGGTATTAAAATCATACACACCCCAAAGAATAAAGCAAAGAAAATAACTTGTAGCATACTACCATTATCAGTAGCTGCCATAAAAATATTGTTAGGCACAATATCTTCAAGTGCTTGTAGTGGTCCTGCTTGGTTTTGTTTGTTTGCAGCTTCAATTTTGCTACTAGCATCTCCGGCAAAGTTTGTGAGCAACTCAGTGCGTGTTTCTTTTGAAATATATGTGCCAGGTTTCATAACATTTACCACTACTAAACCAGTACAAACCGCTAAAATGGTTGTTAAAATATACAAACTAATAGTTCTACCTCCAATTTTTGAAAGTTTAGAAATGTCTTTTAAATCAGAAACCCCTTTTATTAAAGACCCTAATATCAAGGGAATAGCAATGAGTTTTAATAAATTGATAAAAATAGTACCAAAGGGCTTGACCCAATTGATGATGAATTGTTTTCCCCAGCTAAATTGAATTAGTACATAGGCACATAAAACACCTAATCCCATTCCAATTAAAATTTGCCAGTGCAATCCAATTTTTTTCATTCTTATTTTTTTCAAGTTGTGAAAATACTTTAATTTTTTTAATTTTAACGAAATCCATTTGATTTTTTAAGAAGAATTAAGATTGATGTGTTGCTGTCTTCTATTTTTAAATCCATTAGATGATAAAACCTATGAATTTAATTCTTGGGCAACTTTTTCTAAATCCTGATACCATTGTTCTCCAAATTTTCTGATAAGTGCTTCTTTTAAAAACTTGTAAACGGGTACTTCTAATTCCTTACCGAGTGAGCAGGCAGGACTACATATATGCCACTTGTGATAATTTACGGCTAAAAACTCAGAATATTCTTTTACACGAACAGGATATAAATGACATGAAATGGGTTTTTTCCAGTCAATTATTCCCTGATTATACGCTTGTTCAATTCCGCAAAGTGCAGTTTCGTCATCAAAAATTACATAAGCACAATCTTTTCCGTTAATGAGAGGTGTTTCAGGTTCTTGGTCTATACCCACAACAGACGTACCCTGTGTTTCAATTGCTTTTATACCCTCTTTGCGAAGCAGTGGTTTAATTAATGGATATATATCTTTTAATTTTTCAACCTCAGATGCTTCAAGTGGTGCACCAGCATCACCATCTACACAGCAAGCCCCTTTGCAAGCAGATAAGTTGCATACAAATTCTTTTTCTAAAATTTCTTCAGAAACAATTGTTTTATGTAATTGAAACATGAGTTTTTTTGCAAAGATAAAAACATTTTTAGAGCAACAGTTTTTATCTTCTAAATCAATAATATTCATCGCTTTAATGATTTGACTTAAGAATTCTTTATGGTGAAGTGATTTAAACTCTTCCATTTGCTAAAAAATTTGTCTTTTGCACCCACTTTTTGCCTTTTTTCGTTCCATAGCCCAGCTATGCAACTTAAAAAAGACTTCAGGTCACCTCTAAAAACTTCTTTTTATTACGAAATAGTATTTTAAAAACTACTGCGTTATTTTTTAAAATACTTATTTTTCATGACAAAACAAGTTTT
>DAINSR010000137.1:3365-6271 GCA_036741255.1 Flavobacterium sp. | reverse complement strand
AAAAAGAATAACTCAACTATTTCAAATTATAATTACCAAATTAAACTAAACTATAAAACCATGTCTGATAAAAAAACCTTAACTATTGATGCCCTAGACACAGAAAACACTGTTTCAACAGCCATTAAAAAAAGTTTTATGGAAAAAAATATAAAATTAAAAGGAGTCATTAATGCTTTGTTTGTAAAATCAAAATCTATTCTCTTTGCATTAGTGGGTTTAATAGCTTTTGGAGGTTTCTGGAGCTTAATGAGTATTTATACTGAAGATGCATTGCCAGGTCCTGTTGCTACTCTTACTGTACTAAAAGAAATGATAAGCGACCCATTTTATGATTATGGGCCTAATGACAAAGGAATAGGCTTACAATTATTTAATTCTATAAAAACAGTTCTTTTTGGATTTTTATTAGGTTCGCTAATTGCTATTCCCATTGGTATTTTAATGGGTGCAAGCACTATTTGCAAGCAAATTTTTTATCCCATAGTGCAATTATTAAAACCCGTTTCACCATTAGCATGGTTTCCTATTGGTTTAGTTGTATTTAAAGACACCGGAATGGCAACCATATTTATAGTTTTCATTACCTCATTATGGTCCACATTAATTAACACTTCATTTGGAGTGGCATCAATCCCACAAGATCATAAAAATGTAGCAAAAGCTTTTGGATTTTCCAAGATGAGATATTTGACAAAAATATTGATTCCGTATAGTTTACCACATATTATAACGGGACTTCGCTTGAGTATTAGTGTGGCATGGTTAGTTATTGTTGCGGGCGAAATGCTCTCTGGAGGAGCTGGTATTGGCTTTTTTGTTTGGGACAGTTGGAATGCACTAAGTTTAGAAAAAGTAATATCTGCCATTATTATCATTGGAATTGTGGGCTTACTCTTTGACAGAATATTCACTTTTATTGAAAATAAAGTAGCTTATAAAGCTTAACACATTACACAATACATTGTATAAATTTAAAAACATTAGATCATGAGCTATTTAGAAATAAAAAATTTAGAAATTTCATTCCCAACCCCAAAAGGAAAATTTACTGCCGTTAAAGACATCAACCTTTCTATAAAAAAAGGAGAAATCATATCCATTATTGGACATTCTGGATGCGGAAAATCTACTATTTTAAATGCTATTGCAGGGATGCTTTCACCAACGGGTGGAACGGTTGAACTGGGCGGAAAAACCATTAAAGGCCCAGGACCAGACAGAGGCATTGTTTTTCAAAACTATTCGCTTTTACCGTGGTTGTCTGTTCACGAAAACATTTTTCAAGCGGTAGATTCTGTAATGGATTGCTCAGTAAAAGAAAAACATGAGATAGTGGACTATAATTTAAAAATGGTTAATTTACTCACACACCGAGACAAATTACCAGGACAATTATCTGGTGGAATGAAACAACGAGTTGCCATAGCAAGAGCCTTTGCAATAAATCCTGGTGTTTTGTTGTTAGATGAACCTTTTGGGGCTTTAGATGCGTTTACTAAAAGTTCTATGCAGCTCGAAGTGTTAAAATTATGGAATCTTAACAACCGAGATAAAACTATTATCATGATTACGCACGATATTGAAGAAGCCTTGTTTTTATCAGACCGAATTGTGGTACTCAATGATGGCCCGGCTTCAACAATTAGAGAAATAGTTGATGTGAAGCTAAAAAGACCAAGAAATAAAATTGAGATTGTAAAAACTACAGAATATATTGAATTAAGAGATAAATTACTACACTTATTGACAGAAGAATTTTCAATTGAAGATATGGGTGTTGTATATAAAAGTTAGTTTAAAGTTAATTTGTTTAATTAGTTTTCCCTGTAATATTGATTGTTACAGGGATTTTTTTTAAAATGCTTTTTATAAACTATAATTGAAATTTATACTCCACCTATAATTTGCTTTTACATTGCCATTGTTTAGGTTTTGATTGATGGGAAGCATGAGACTTGTACCCACAGAAAATTTATTTTTGCCCAGTTCAATTCCCATTTTTCCCATAAAAATGTCTCCTGCTGTACCTCGCACTCTTTGATTGAGCTGGTAGTTAGTTTCATAAACTTCACCTGCAAAACCTAGTTGTGGCACCATAGAAAACTTGTTATTTTCTATTAAATAAAATAAAGTTGCGGCATAGTTAAACTGATTTCCAAAACGATAGTTTTTTTCGTTTTCAGTTTTAATAATATAATTTAACATCGTGTTTAGTCCCACTTTTTTTCTTTTAATAACGTATTCTGAGGCTAAGAGATAATCCCAGCTGCCCGTACCCACTTGATAACTAGGGTTTACACTCCCATTATTTGATGCGTCAAATTTCCCTAAGGGTATTTTAACTCCTCCCCCCAGTTGCAAAGTATGATATACGTTTGCACTGTCTTTTGTGGTTTGTAACAAGGTGTACATGCCTATTAAGGTTGCATCACCAATACCCGAAATTTCTTGCTTACCTGTGGCACTTTGTCTGTTGTGAAACTGATAAGGGAAGAGTGCTGAAACTTGTATGTTTTTTGAAACAGGAAACCTAGCCCAAACTTGCAATGTATTAAAATTTTCTGTGTACCAAGGTGAGTTGCTATACAAACCATCAGTGCTTCTATACGATTGATTAAAATATCGAATTCCAACAAAATTTGTGTTAAGCATTGAGGCAAACCCCATACTTCCACCACTTGCAGCACATCCACAAGCGTCGCAATCATCTTCAAGAGGAGCAGGATTTAAAAAAATATACTTAAAATATTTTTGATACATTAAACTGTCTTTTTCTGTTGCAAATCCATATTGAATTGCAAGTAAAAAGAGTGCAAAGTTTATGATTTTTTTCATTTTAAAATTCTGAAAATTTAGGGTTGGTTATAAATTCTATATCGGTTAGTGTTTTTAAAAAGGCAATA
>DAINSR010000137.1:0-3355 GCA_036741255.1 Flavobacterium sp. | reverse complement strand
TCAGTGGTGGTTAGCGAAATTCCAAGAGTTCCATTGTTATTCAAAAGAGGATCAAGGTTTTGCGTGTTATCAACACCAGATTCATAATGATTAAGGACTGCTTCAAGAGTAAAAAACCGTCCATCGTGCATGTAAGGAGCTGTTAATTCAATGTTTCTAAGACTGGGTACTTTAAACTTTAATTTGTCTGAGTTGTTTTCAGTAACTCGGTATCTGCCCAAATCATTTAGTTGCGGATTGATGGGCAAACCATTGTTTCTGAAAGAGTTGTCTGTAAAAATATCTGTTGCATGACAACTGGCACATTTTTGATTAAAAAGCGTGTAACCTGCACGTTCATCTTCGTTTAGCGTTCCGCCCTGTTCGTTTCTGCGATATTTGTCAAATTTTGAATTAGAAGATGTGAGCATGGTCATGAACTGAGCTAAAGCTTTTAACATATTTTCTGAATTGATTTCGCCATTTTCAAAAGCTTGTTTGTATAGTATTTTATATGTGGCATCATTTTTCATCATGTTGATAATATTGATGATGTTTCCGTTCATTTCTAACTCATTAGATATGGGCGACATGGATAGTAGTTCTATATGATCTGCAGCACCATCCCAAAAAAAATGGGTTTGAAAAGCCATATTTTGAATGGGGGGAGCGTTTCTAATACCCACGCCGTCATTAACTCCGTGACTAAAGGTGTGCCCATGGTGTGTGAATGCGTTTTCTTGAATGTGACAAAAACCACACGAAACTACTCCGTCTGAAGCTAAACGACCGTCATAAAAGATTTTTTTTCCTAATTCAAAACCTTTTTCCGTTAAAGGATTTGTAGCCATGTTGTATGCCAATGGTGGAAAATTTGAAGGTACTTGGTAGTTAATGGGGATATTTTTATAATCATCAGCAGTATCATCAGCTGAACAACCGATTATAAAGACTATTAGCAATAAAAATAAATATTTTAATTTCATATCGGTTTTTTTTAGCCCAGATGGCAATGGAAAGCCCGTAAAGGAAAAACAAAATAATTTTGTTGCTAAAAAAAAGCGACCTTAGAAGCTCATTTTTTTGCTTACAAAATTTTTGTTTTTCCTGCGGACTTGTAATGCACAGCTGGATTAGCTTCTTATTAAATTAATCGTTGTGTACATGGTGAACTTCAAACATATTAGGCACATTGTTAGCCATGATATTTTGGACTTTTGTGCCTCCCATGACATCTAAACCGTCTTCAAAGTTTATTATAGTGGTGCCATCAATGATGGTTTTTAAATTTGCCATAATGTGTACTTGGGGCGTGATGGTGGTTCTAACTTTTGCTTGGTCTGGAAAGTTTAGGGTAACTTGTGCATAATTATAGACAGTACCCGTTTTTCCGGTGTGTACTTTAAAATTAGCATCGGTTTTTGTGGGGGTGGTTACTGTTCCTTCCAGCTTTATAAATTTATAACCCGCTGCCCAAGACCACGTCATGCCCAGTGCTTGAGCATCTGTCCACATGGTTCCCTGACCGCTTGCTCCTTGATTAAATTGTTCTTCGTCTATACCAATGCCAAATTTAATTTGGGTATAATTTCCGGCAGGAATATTTGGCAAATTAATAACAGTGCTGGTGGCATTTGTTTCATCTACAAAAAAGTAACTTTGGCTTTTAGGCACCGTAAAAACAGAACCATCTTCTTTTGTTAAAACAATGTTACTGACAATATAAATGGCGTTATTAACTTTTACTTTTTCAGCATTTGAGTTGGTATATTCAGTGTTAAAAGCAAAATTGGCATCGCCATAAACGTTGTCAAATTCTAGTTTTAGACTGCCATTGCCCGAAATATTTTCATCACTGTCATCGTTTGTGCATGATATAAGTGAAAGAGTTGCAACCATTGCGATTGCTATATTTTTTAATTGAAAATTCATTTTTATTTAGTTTATATTTTAATTTTAGATATAAAAATAGCATCAGAAAATATTTTTTCTAATAAAAGGCACAAATGTGTTGTTAAAATACAACTCATTTGATACAGACTATAAAATTAAGACACAAACGATGGCGGGTGAAAAACAGAAGATAAGTTTTGTGAAAGGTATAAATTGCTGTAAAAATCCGTTGTTTTATTTATTGTCAAATTTAAAACAAGGGGTGAATTATCATTTGAAATAGATTTGCAAAAAAGGACTTCAATTTCAAATTTAAAGGTTTGCTTTTTATCTGATTTTAAAGGGTTTTCTGTTTGTGCTGCTTTGGCTAGTTCTTTAGCTAAATGACATTTACCGTTGCATTTTAAAATGGGTTTATCAATATTTTTACAAAGTTTTGTGGTTATGTATTCATAATTAATCACATAATCAATAACCGGTAGTACAGGTTTAATTAAGATTAGTGTGATGATTATGAAAACTAACTTTTTCAATTTATATTTTTTTGCAAATATAATAAAATCATAAGTTTGATGTTAATTTTTTTGAGGTACTATTTTTAATTTACCACTCTTTTTATACCATTCTTTAATGTTGTTACATATCATTAGTAATCTTGATGTGTTTTAAATGTTAGAAAACTCTCGAAGAATCTATACAAAACGATTAAAAAGAACAAAACCACCGCACTTGCAAACTGAATTGTTCTAAAATTTAAAGATAAGGTAGGCTTTTTAAACAAAAAAACAACCCTCATAATTACAAAGCCTGTGAGAATTTTATCCAAAATGCGGATTACACTTCGTGATGAAAGCTAAAAATACAATAAAAAAGTCCGTGAGCACTTATTTTTGAAGTAGTTTTAGTTTGTAATATATTGCTTCGCTAGTTTGAACAGAGTTCTCGGGTCTAATGCGTATTTTGGATTTAATCGACTATTTTTTTCAATTTTGTTGGTTAATAGTGAAAAAAAATAGTGATTCAACGCACTTAACTTAAAAATTTTAGAGCCAAACTTTTTAAACTTTTAAACTTTTGCAATACAAATAAATTACATAAATTCGCAGTCGATTAAAAAAACATTTAATACACTGCAAATGGCACAAGACTTTTTGCCTTTATTTTCAAATTAAATAAAAAAAACTCAAAAAATGAAATACGATATTATAGTTTTAGGAAGTGGTCCTGGTGGATATGTAACCGCAATTAGAGCCTCACAATTAGGATTTAAAGTAGCCATAATAGAAAAGGAAAATTTGGGTGGCGTGTGTCTAAATTGGGGTTGTATTCCCACAAAAGCCCTACTTAAGTCGGCACAAGTTTTTGATTATTTAAAACACGCTGCAGATTACGGATTAAAAGTTGACTCTTTTGACAAAGATTTTACTGCCGTTGTAAAACGTTCTAGAGATGTGGCAGATGGCATGAGTAAAGGCGTTCAATT
>DAINSR010000136.1:0-6300 GCA_036741255.1 Flavobacterium sp. | reverse complement strand
CACCAAACGGATACCATTTGCTCCATTTTTATAGCGAAATGAGTTTTAAAATCAGTAAAAAAAACAGTTTAACAGCCTCGTTTAGTGTTCAAAATATTTCAAATACAAGATATCGCGATTACCTTAATCGGCAACGCTTTTTTGTGGACGAAATGGGTAGAAACATTCAAATTCAATTAAAATTTAACTATTAAAAAATTTAAACCAAATGAAAAATTTAAAATTAGCATTAGTAGCAGCAATAATTTCAGCTTCATGTACAAATGATGATACAAAAACTGTTGTTGTAAATGAGGAAGAAGTAATCACAACCGTTAGAATAATTCTTGATGGTGGCGGGGAAACAATAATTTTAGAATCTAGAGATTTAGATGGTGATGGTCCCAATGCCCCTATAATAACACCTGTTTCTGGTGGTGCGTTAATTGCTGGAACAACATACACAGGTTCTGTAAGATTTTTAAACGAATTAGTCAAACCGGCAGAAGATATCACCGTTGAGGTTGAGGAAGAAGGAGATAACCATCAAGTGTTTTATCAATTACCCTCATCAGTTGGCACTATAAGTTATGATGATTTAGACATAAATGATAAGCCCATAGGATTAAATTTCACACTTGTTACAAACGCAACAGCAGCAACGGGGAATTTAATGGTTACATTAATACATAAGCCTAATAAAACTGCCTCTGGCGTAGAAGCGGGCGACATTACAAATGCTGGAGGTAGCAGAGATGCCGAAGTTTCCTTTCCCATTTCGGTAAATTAATAAATGGGATAATTTTTTACAAAAGCGACTAAAAAAAGGTCGCTTTTGTTGTTTAAATGATATTGTTAAAGAACATCTCTAAAAATTCCTTTTTAATCTTTTTAAATTAAATGAACCATTATTTTAAAACAGTTTTACCCTGATTACTACTCAATATTGTTTTTATTGTGATTTTCTATTGACTCCCTAGCAAAAGAAATAATCACATGAAGAATATTAAAATTCAAACACTTGAATTATAAAAAGCTAAAAATCTATATTTTCTTGATAAAAACTCCTGTTTATACCAATAACATTTGTAAAATAGTCCAATAGTTTATGGTATAATGCCGATATAGTATGAAAATAGTCCATTTTTCTTGGACTATATTGAATACATAATCGGTATTACAAGAATTTAACAAGAACTATCTTATAAAAATGTCCTTTTCACTACTTTTGATACAGAAATTAAGGTGTTTTTAAATTTTAAAAAATATACCCAAAAAACAAGTAATTATTTTTTTATTCAAAACGTGAGATTTAGTTGTGAGATTTTGAATAGATATCTAGAAACTAAAATCTGATAGACGTAATAATTACATAAAATATACAAGTAATTAAGAATTTGTGGCTTTAGATATTTTTGTATTTATGGCTAAATTATTTTTAAAAGCTACACTAAAATGTGCTAAAGTACGTATTTTTACAGTGTGTGATACTAATAAAATAAGAAAAACAAGTTTCAAAAAAATTTTTGTATTATAATCTTTGTGGGAGTAAATACATAAAATGTGAATTTAGTTAGCTTTGCTAAAGTATTTTTTTTAATATATTTCTTCTGTTTTCTTCATTTTTGGATGATAAAAAACTGGATAAAATTCATTTTAAACAAATATTACATAACAAAATTTAGCAAGAAATAGTGTCTAATAATAACATCTTATAAAGTGTCAAAAATGTCAAAAGCAATTTATCAAACTTATAGCTTAAAAACACTTTTAACAAGTGTGTTTGTATTTATGTTTAATTTTTATTCGTATTGTCAATTTTACAATCACCAAATTGGAAAATCAAAAACTACGAGCAAAAATGTCAACCACAAAGACGGGACTTTTTTACAAGATCAAAAATATTCTACAGGACTTTTTGTTCAAATAAAAGGTAAAAACTATGGTCAAATATGCTCTTGTAATTTGTTAAACAATGTAACGCAAGATAAATCGGCGTACATTTCTACTGCTGCACATTGTATTAAAGATTTTAATGTGGGAGAAACAAAATTTGCTACTTTCTCTTTTTTATTTGAGATTGAAAATGAAACTAAAAGAGATGATTCCGCAATTAATGAAAGAATAAGTAAAGTTTATGATACTAATTATCAAATTTTAATGAAAGATCCTGTTTCAGATATTGCACTTTTAAAACTTATCAATCCTAATCTAGAATTATTAAAGAATGCTTATGCGTCTGGCTGGGATAATACTAGTAGTACAAGAGTATGGGGAAGTATTAGTCATCCAAGAGGCGATCATAAAAAGGTTATGATAAAACCTAGTGAAGTTTCGTTTAAATATGCTAAATTACAAGCAGATGGAGGGGATATTCACAAAGGGTACTTCTTTAAAACAAAGAATTTATGGAATAATGTGTTTAATACCATAGAAAATGGAAGTAGTGGTTCTGGTATATTTTCTGAAAACAGTAAACTAATCAAGGGCGTAGCGATATTAGGAACTTTTACTTCTGGGGGTCATAACACATTTTCCTCCATTTTAAATAATTGGTACAAAACAACAAGTGCTACTACTTCTTTTATTAATTTTTTAGATCCAAATACTACTTTTTTAAATACTATACCAGGCGGATTTTATAATGAATTATTACCCTTAACAGAAAATAACTTTAAACTAGTTATGAATCCTAATGAAACACTATCTACTCCTTCAGTTAATTATAGTAGCCCACAAAATTTAGCAGATGATGTCTTATGGATAAAACCTATGGTTTTATATGATTTTTATAGATACCCAAATGGTAAAGATCAAACATGGATGAATTTATTAGGAATCAAATCTGATAATATCACCAATAATTCAGATCTAGTATTGTCTGTTTTTTACTTAGAAAAACAACAACCTACTGGACTGTATGATGAAAAACTTTTGTTTGGAGTACATTCAAATGCAAATAGTAGTGCAAACCCATTACTAAACCATAGTTTTACAGGAGATGCATGGTCTTGTGATGATAACAGATACCCAGCATGCAATAGAGTTTCTATTGGCAACTTTGACCCAATAAAGGAAAATAGTCAAGACTTTAAAAGAAGTTATATTCCCAGAATATTTAGTAGAACTAATTTTATAAACTCTAGTGAATTGAGAATACCTATAAAAGTTCAGCTTACTAACATTGGAAGTTCGCCCATTGGTGTACAAGCCATTAGTTATCACGGAGATGTTCCAAAAAATGCTTTACAACTTTTTAAACCAAATGAGGTTTTTTCTAAATTTAAATCAAACCAATACAAGCTCTCTCGTGGATTGAATAGCGAAACTCTTTTTATCAATAGCTTTGCAATTGGTGATGATAAAAATTTACAAAGATATATAACCGGTAACAATGGGGGGTACCTCAACTTAGTAAATCAAAATTTTCTATTAGGAAATAATAGATTAGATAGTGATTTTACTATTAGAACATCTTACTATTATGAGAGTGAGTTCGTCGAGAATAAAATTGGATTTTTATTAAATGTAAATACTACCCTACCCTCCTTTTACTATAAAGTTTGGATTGACTACTTTCCTGATATTGATTCTAACAATTACTATAATTTTGTGAATGACCCCACACCTCATAATATTGAGTTGCTTGCCGAAGGGAATAGTTCACAACTGATAAATGGCAATATTTACAAAATAAAGACAATGCCTTTAAATACAGATTTGAATATGGCTCCAGGCGAAAGAAAAATTTTTCGTTTGAGAGTAGCCGTAAGCAATCAAGACAATATTGTGCAAGACGGAATTTATCAAAATGGCGAAGTAGAGGATTATTTAATAAAAATTCAAGTACCCACAAAAGCAGAGGCTCTTGCCTCAACAGCTAAAATTGCTTTGAAAAACGAGAATAAAAGGATTAGTCAAATTACAATACCACAAGAGAGTGCTCCACCATCAACCACAAATCAAAACGCAGCACAAAATCAAATATTTGCACCCATCGGCAGTCAGCAAAGTAATGCACTTGTACTTGGATTTAGCATCACAGACTTTGGCACATTACCTAAGGTGTTTAGTCCCGTTTTACTACCTGTATCTTCTATTCTTTCTCAAGACTATAACGCAACAGACAGCAACCTTAACCCAAGCAACACCTCTGATTTTGAATGCCCTAATCCTAGTGATGCCGACAACGACACCGACCCTGATTTTGATCTAATTAATTTTGATCCTAACAATCCCGATGCCTGGAGCTATTGGCAAGAGTTTACTACTCTTTATAACAATTTATCTCGCATTATACGATTTTGGGACAATCTGCGTCAGCAACCCGAAGTGCCTTTTGTTGAAGATGCTAACAGCACTATAAATTATGCTCTTTTCAATCAATTTATAAACTATTATAACAACACAGCAACTTTTAAAAACGCAGTAGATGAAATTGATACTGTTTATGATCTAATGCAACTCATCTACAACACCCCAACCCTTTTTGAAGCAGCCTTAGGAGAACAAAATGCCACTATTTATCTCAATATATATGGTTTTATTATAAAATATCAATGCTACATAGACCAATTAATTGAATATTCAAACAATTTTGATACTGTGCTAAATGTTACTAACAACCAAGCAAGAGTGGCAATAGACTGGTGGGGCGAGGTTATTCCTAATAATTATAACGAGCGTACCCTGGTAAACAACATTACCCTAACAGAATATCCCAAAACAGGGACTATTGGGATCATTTATCAAGATAAAGGCGACACCAACTCAACTACTGTGGCCATAAATAGCTCAGGAAATTTGATTTATGAAATAAAAAATGGAACCGAAGTAAAAAGTATAACCGCTACAAGTGTGGTGCCACTAAACCAAGAGGTACTCATCACTACTATCTTTGACGATGGAATCATGAAAATGTTTTTAAACAATACTGAACAAGGAACTAATACATTATCAAAAACTACTATACCCAGTTATACAAACTATACTGAACCAAACAATGGTGCAAGATGGGGAGCTCCCGTTTACAATTATACTAACCCCACAGAAAACACAAATAAAACCGATATTGAAGCCCAGTTGCATGAGTTTTTATTATTTGACAAAGTATTAAATGCCACAGAAATAGAAGTTTTAGTAAGCAGTAACACCACTAACCCCATACTATCAAAAGAAGAATTAGTATCAGATGCTAATGCAGATATAAAAGAAACCTCAATTCAACGTTTTTCTATTTTTCCAAATCCCGTTAAAGACAAACTAAATGTATTAGTTGATGTAAAACAAGCAGGCCCTCTAAAACTAAATATTAAAGACTTAACAGGTAAAAAAGTATATGAATTGAACAAACCCATATTAAATCCCGGACTTCATCTCATTGAGCTGCAAAACCTTAATCTTCCAGCAGCTCTATATTTATTAAATATAAAAGCAGGAGACCTAATAAGAACTGAAAAAATTGTGGTGGAGTAAACAGATCTATTGCAAAAGTTTATAACCCGCTTAAAGATGATTATAGGCTTTTGATCTGCCTGGCAGCACATAGGTATGACAAATAAAAAATGTATGTGAATTTAAGATTCAGAAAATAACAAAACTAATTTAAATTTTAACCCAAATTATAATGCCTGTTATAAATAGTACGAACAAAATAAAGATAGAATAGAAGTCTTCTTTATAAAAACAATCAAAATTTTTATTCATTTGTTTATGGATTAAAATTTGTTAATTTTGACTACTAAAACGATTGAATAATGAATTTGAATCCAAAATATGCAGTAATAGGCGGAGGTACTTGGGGTACTGCAATTGCAAAAATGTTGTGCGAAAGTCAATTAGAAATTGCGTGGTACATGCGAAATAATTATGCCATAGAACACCTAAAATTACAAAAACACAATCCTAATTATTTGAGCTCTGTTGCGTTTGATATTAAAAAATTAAAGCTAACAAACGATATTAATGAAGCTGTTGCGTATGCTGATTATGTAATTTTTGCAATTCCATCTGCTTTTTTAAATGCCGAGTTAAATAAACTTTCCACCAGTCTGCAAAACAAAGTTATTTTTTCTGCCATTAAAGGTATAGTTCCTGAAACCAGTTTAATTGTAGGTGAGCATTTTAATAAAATATACAATATTCCATTAGAAAACATTGGAGTTATCACAGGTCCGTGCCACGCAGAAGAAGTGGCACTTGAACGACTATCTTATTTAACTATTGCATGCGGAGATGTAAAAAAAGCATCTATTGTAGCAAAAAGTCTTAGCAATAATTATATTAAAACTAAAACTTCTGACGATATTATTGGCACAGAAT
>DAINSR010000135.1:0-6323 GCA_036741255.1 Flavobacterium sp. | reverse complement strand
ATAGTAGAAAAAGCCTATAACCTTGCTAAGGACTTTTATCACGAAAGAATATCACTTAAACAAGCACAAGAGAATCTTGTTAAAGATGGAATGAATGCAAATTCTGCAATGGACTACATTTACAACTATTCTAATCTCATTCAAGGAAAGCTTTTCACACGGACAACAAACGCATACGGAACAGAATATTATTTAAAAAAAATCTATGAAGAAGACGGACAAACAGGACTACAGAACGCTTTGATTTCGCTTTCACAACACATAGACTATTACGAAGAAAAGTCAGGTGCTTCTGTCAAGAAACGTAGAGAGATTTATGACAAATATTTAAAACTGTTAGACAAAAAACCTGAATTAACAGTATTCCCAGACGAAGTTGATGAAAACATAAAATACGCTGAAGGAAAAACCAAATCAGTTCTTGTAAATAGTTACGAACGAAATCAAGTTGCACGACAAAAATGTATAGACCACTATGGTGCTTTTTGTCAAGTTTGCACTTTTGACTTTGGAAAAGTTTACGGTGATGTTGGTAAGGATTTTATCCACGTTCACCACGTTGTTGATATTTCTACAATTGGCAACGAGTATTCAGTTGACCCAATCAAAGATTTGATACCTGTTTGTCCAAACTGCCATTCAATGCTTCATAAAAAGAAACCAGCATATTTAATTGACGAATTAAAAGGAATGATGAAATAAATACAGTTGCTAACAGCACCTACCCAAAAGTGGCGGTTCAGTGGTTAAATCAAACTTTGTGCTTCTATCAAAGTTTATGCTTGGTTGACAGTGAAGTGCTTCGAAATCGCCACCTTCGGGTAGCTGCAAACCGTTAGCCGTCAGTGTAGCGAACCGCAAAAACCGACAGACAATCTGACAAAAAACAGAAATTAAAATCGTAAATTGGCGACTTTAATAAAATGACAAAATATCAATGGCGAAATCTTTAAATAACAATCTTAAAAAAGCGAAAGCAGGTAAAAATGACGAATTTTATACCGAGCTGACCGACATTGAAAAAGAGTTACGACACTACAAAGACCATTTTAAAGGAAAAACAGTTTTTTGCAACTGTGACGACCCAAGAATTAGTAATTTCTTTCATTACTTCTCACACAAATTTGAAGATTTAGGATTGAAACGCTTAATCACCACTTGTTACAAAAACCAAGACCGAGATTTGTTTAGCGAACACAAATCTGAAAGTGCCATTTGGCTTGAATACAATGGCGACAAAAATGGCGACAGAGTTCCTAATCCAGAAGAAATAGGCATCCATAAATTAAAAGGCGATGGCGATTTTAGAAGCCTAGAAAGTATTGATTTACTGAAGCAAGCCGATATTGTGGTTACCAATCCGCCTTTTTCTTTGTTTCGGGAATATGTGGCTCAATTGATAGAATACGATAAGAAATTTTTGATTATTGGCAATCAAAACAACCTTACTTACAAGGAAATTTTCAATTTGGTGAAAGAAAATAAAATTTGGACAGGAGTTGATAATGGTGGAACAAAATGGTTTAAAGTTCCTGACCATTATGACATTGAAACTGAAACAAGAATAAAAACTGAAAACGGTCAAAAGTATTTCAGCATGGGTAGCATTTATTGGTTTACCAATTTAGACAACAGAAAACGACACGAAGATATTATACTTTATAAAATTTATTATGGCAATGAAAGTGAGTATCCAAAATTTGATTACTATGATGCAATTAATGTAAATAAAGTTGCTGATATTCCGATGGATTATAAAGGTGCAATGGCTGTTCCTATTACATTTATTGACAAATACAATCCTGAACAATTTGAAATTATAAGCTCAAACGACATTAGAGTTAACGAAAATATTCCAATCAAAGAACACGGATTAATAAAAGACAAAGAAGGTGCAATAAATGGAAAACCTACATATGTTAGGGTTTTAATTAAGAACAAGAGACTATGAGGCAAGAAAGCACGCTATTAATCTATCAAACAGAGGATGGGCAAACCAGAATAGAAACTAAATTAGTAGAGGAAACCGTTTGGCTTACACAAGCCCAGTTATGCGATCTTTTTCAAAAATCAAAAGCGAGCATAAGTGAACATATCAAACATATTTTTGAAGAAGGAGAATTAATGGAGGCTTCAGTAGTTCGGAAATTCCGAACTACTGCATCAGACGGCAAATCTTATGAAACCAATTATTACAATTTAGATGTCATCATTTCAGTAGGTTATCGAGTAAAAAGCCATCAAGGAACCAAATTCCGTCAATGGGCAACCCAGCGCCTTAGAGAATACATTGTAAAAGGCTTTACAATGAATGACGAGCTACTGAAACAAGCAGGTGGAGGCAATTATTTTGAAGAATTATTGGCTCGGATTCGCGATATTCGTTCATCAGAAAAAGTATTTTGGAGGAAAGTATTAGATATTTATGCAACCAGTATAGACTATGATCCAAAACTAGAAATATCCATGCTGTTCTTTCAAACCATTCAAAATAAAATGCACTGGGCTTCTCACGGACATACCGCTGCAGAAATCATTTACAACAGAATAGATGCCAACAAACCAAACTTGGGTTTAACTCATTTCAAAAACACCAAACCTACCAAACAAGAAATAGAAGTTGCCAAAAATTATCTTACAGAAGATGAATTGAATATTCTTAATAGAATTGTAAATGCGTATTTAGAATTTGCAGAATTACAAGCGCTCAACAATACACCAATGTATATGAAAGATTGGATAAATAAATTAGATGATTTTTTAAAATTATCCAACAAAGACATCTTAAGCCATAAAGGAACGATAAGCCACGAACAGGCCATCAAAAAAGCGCATTTTGAATTTGAAAAATACAAAGAAAATACTAAAAATGAAATTTCTGAAGCAGAAAAACATTTTATAAAACAAATAGACACCACATCCAGAAAAATAAAAAAAAGAAACTAATATGAAAATAGAACTTAAAGAAATAAAAATAAGTGAAGTGGTAAATGGTTACTTTAATGACAACGAAGAAGGTGTTGTTGGCTTTAGTGGTAAACTAAATATTCGTCCGAAATATCAGCGTGAGTTTGTTTACAAAGACAAACAACGTGATTCTGTAATTGAAACGCTGTAAAAGAATTTCCCATTAAACGTAATGTATTGGGTAAAAAATGAAGATGACACTTACGAAGTTTTAGACGGACAACAACGAACCATAAGTATTTGCGAATATGTTTCGGGCAGTTTTTCTTTAAATTCAATGTATTTCAACAATCTAACTGATGTAGAACAAAACCAAATATTAGACTATAAATTAATGGTTTACTTCTGCGAAGGTAACGACAAAGAAAAATTAGATTGGTTCAAAACCATAAACATTGCAGGCGAAAAATTAACAAATCAAGAATTGCGAAACGCAATTTATACAGGAACTTGGCTAACAGAAGCCAAAAAATATTTTAGCAAAACAGGTTGTCCTGCTTACAACATTGGAAACGATTATATAACAGGTTCACCTATTCGACAAGATTATTTAGAAACTGTAATTAGTTGGATAAGCAAAGATAACATTGAGCAGTATATGGCTGAAAATCAACACAAGCCAAATGCAAGTGAATTGTGGTTATACTTTACAAGTTTGATGAATTGGATAAAAGTAGTTTTTCCAAAATATCGCAAAGAAATGAAAGGTATAAATTATGGTTTTCTTTACAATAACTACAAAGACCAAAATTTTGACGCTAAAAAATTAGAAGAAGAAATAACGACCTTAATGCAAGACGAAGACGTAACAAAAAAGTCAGGCATTTACGAATACGTTTTAACACGAAACGAAAAGTATTTAAGTATTAGAGCATTTACCGACAAACAAAAGCGTGAAGCGTTTGAACGACAAAAAGGAATTTGTGTAAAATGTGGAGTTGAATTTGAAATTAACGAAATGGAAGCCGACCACATTACACCTTGGCATTTAGGCGGTAAAACTTCGGCTGACAATTGCCAAATGTTGTGCAAAGACGATAATAGACGAAAATCGGGTAAATAAGCAAAACGAACGAGGGTAAAATTTGCCCTTATTTTTTAAACGAGAGTAAATTTTTAGTATTTTTGCCCTCGTATTAAAGACGAGAGTAAAATTTACACTTGAACAAAATGGGCAAATTCAACAGAGAAATACCGTATAACGACCTGCCATTACTACCGCCAAAGGCAGATATAGAAACGAAAGAAATACTTCGCAAAACGATTTCAGCAGGTAGAGCATTGGCTCAACTGAACGGAACTTTACTCAATTTACCAAATCCAACTCTGTTTTTAGATACAATTTATCTGCAAGAAGCAAAAGCGAGTTCGGAAGTTGAAAACATTATCACAACAAACGATGAACTTTACAAATCGTTAGTTGCGGATAAAAAAGTAGAAAATTCAGCTACCAAAGAAGTGTTGAGTTACAAAGAAGCACTTTGGTTGGGTTTGGAACAGTTAAAGAAAAAACCGTTCATCACAACCAATCTTTGCATTAGCATTGTTCAATGTATCAAACAAAATACGGCTTCCATTCGGGTTACACCCGGAACAACTTTAAGCAACACAAAAGGCGAAGTAATTTACACACCACCAAGTGGCGAAAATGTAATTCGTGAGAAATTGGCAAACTTGGAAAAATTTATTAACGAAGATGAAAAAAATGACCCATTGATAAAGATGGCGTTAATGCACTATCAGTTTGAAGCAATCCACCCTTTTGCAGACGGAAACGGAAGAACAGGACGAATTTTATTGTTGCTATATCTCAAACTTTCGGGTTTGTTGGACACGCCAGCGATTTATTTGAGCGAATACATCATCAAAAACAAAGCAGATTATTACAAAAGCTTGCGAAGTGTAACCGAAAACAACGATTGGGAAAATTACATTTTGTATATGTTGGATATGATTGAAGAAACCTCAAACAAAGGTTTGGAGCGTTTGAATAAAATTACAACTACAATGGACAAAACAGCAGACGAGATTAAAAACAAACTACCAAAAATTTATTCAAAAGATTTGGTTGAAATTCTGTTTCGTTTGCCTTACACAAAACGCCAACACTTGATTGACGAAAACATCGGAAATCCGAAAACAGTCGGTAATTACTTGCAGACATTGGAAAAAAACGGATTTTTGAAATCAGTTAAAGTAGGGAAAGAGAAATTGTATTTGAATGAAAGGTTATTGAAAATTTTAGAGGGAAAATAGGCAATGAAAATAGAAACTTCTAATAATGCTCTGACGATACAACTTCGCTATTGCTTTGAAGACGAAAATCTACACTCAATGAACGCTGAAGTGTTTAATGAGTGTGAGCGTCAATTTATCAAAGTTATT
This sequence comes from Flavobacterium sp., assembly GCA_036741255.1. Lineage (GTDB taxonomy): Bacteria > Bacteroidota > Bacteroidia > Flavobacteriales > Flavobacteriaceae > Flavobacterium. The sequence continues at coordinate 971 of DAINSR010000135.1, read as the reverse complement.
AAAAGTACAGAAAAGTATTTTGAAGACACGTTACAAGTAAAAATCAAACCACGAAAAGAAGGTAGTTTAATTGACATTTTTACGATTGCAATCAATAATCCGGAAATTAGAGCGTCAGCAATCGCATTAATTACAATTTTCGCAACTAAATTTTTTGATGCAAAATTTTCTACCGCCAAACATAAAACAGACGAAACCAGTAAAAAGTTAGAAAATTTACAAGCAATAAAAGAACAAATAAAGGCAGGAAATCTAACAGAAGACGATTTCGATTACATTGCAAGCAATGACAAAGATTTAAGAAAACAAAAAAGCAATTTTTTTAAATTAGCTAAAAAAGAAGCTGAAATTACCAAAATTGAAACAACAACAATTACAAATTCTAATATTCAGCCAACAATAATTATAGTTGAAAGAAAAGATTTTGATAGTTTCATTCTTACTCAAACTACAGAGCAAACAGAAGAAACTCAAGATGCTAAAATTTATATTGTTGCTCCAATCCTTATAAAAGGCAGACGAGATGCTTGGAAAGGGATTTTTGAAAATAATAACATTGACTTTAAAGTAGCAGACAAGGAATTTTTAGCACAAGTTTGGAATAAGCAAATTAATTTTCAAAACGGTACATTCATCAATTGCGAATTAAAAACCACAACTTCGACAAATATCGAAACCGATGAAACTAAAATATCAAGAGAAGTAGAAAACGTAGCAAATTACGGAGAAGACAAGCAACCTTTAAAAATTATTAGTCATCGGAAAAAATCTAAAAACACAGACACATCACAACAATTAACAATGTTTTCAGATAATTCAATGCCGACCGAATGACACCTAAAAATAAGCCCAGACTGCCAACAGCGGTTCCTATGTAAAGCAACAAAAGTTATTAACAACTTTTTAATTTGAGCACTATGTAGGGTCTGCTGAAAAACTATAAACCATTTTATTTGCAGGGCATTCAGTGC
>DAINSR010000134.1:2931-6350 GCA_036741255.1 Flavobacterium sp. | reverse complement strand
AAACATTAATGTGTCAAAATTCTATCTTAAATTGAATTTTATTTTAATAATTTATCATTTTTATTAAGAATATTTTAAAGATTTATACTTCATTAAAATTTTAATTACACTCTTAAATTACTAATTGTACTTAATAGTAATATTTACAATTAAACACCAAGTTGTAATTGATTTCTTACTAACATAAAATAACTTCCTTTTAAATTCACTAATTCGTTATGTGTACCTATTTCAATAATTTTCCCTTTTTCTAAAACAATAATTTTATCAGCATTCATTACCGTGCTTAATCTATGAGCAATAACAACAACAGTTTTGTTTTTAAAAAAAATATTAAGCATTTTCATAATCTCTTTTTCGTTATTTGCATCTAGAGCACTTGTAGCCTCATCAAAAAACAACATCTCTGGGTTTTTATATACTGCTCTTGCGATTAGTAAACGTTGTTTCTGACCTGTACTCATACCTATGCCTTCATTCCCAATTTTAGTATTATAACGTAAAGGATATTCTTCTATAAGTGCACTAATATTTGCTACATCTGCAGCATATTGTAAGCGTTCTTTATCTATAATATCAACTCCTATTGCAATGTTATTTGCTATGGTATCATTAAATATAAAACCTTCTTGCATTACAGAACCTATATGGTTTCTCCAAGCCTTTTGAGTAATTTTATTAATATTAAGTTCAACATTAGTCTCAACATTGTTTTCAACCCCCACATTTATATTTTCTAATGGATAAGAATGATTTGTAAGGGTTATGGATCCACTTGTAGGTTCGTAAAACCTAAGCAACAACTTCATAAGTGTAGTTTTTCCACTTCCACTCGTACCAACAATAGCTGTTATTTTATTTGCTGGAATGGTTACATTTAGATTATTTAAAACTAGATTATCAGAGCCTATATATTTAAAAGATAAATTTTTGATATTTATATAGGCATTTATTGGAACATCTTTTAACCTTTCGTTTTCATTTTGAGTTTCATCCTCTTTTTCATGGATTTCAGACAAACGTGCTAATGAAATTTTAGCATCTTGTAATTCACGTACAAATCCAATCAATTGTTCTATCGGTCCATTCAAATTGCCAACAATACTAGTTATTGACATCATCATTCCTAGTGTAATTTGTCCATCTATAACTAATTTTGCAGACAAAAAAATAATGATGATATTTTTTAATTCATTTATAAAAGTTGAACCTATGGTCTGAGTTTGCTCTAATATCAAATTATTAATAGATACTTTAAACAAACGTGCCTGAATATACTCCCAACTCCATCGCTTTTGTTTTTCGGCATTATGAAGTTTAATCTCTTGCATACCATTTATCAACTCAATTACTTTACTTTGTTCTTGACTTACCTCAGAAAAACGTTTATAATCAAGTCTTTCTCTTTGTTTTAAGAAGAGCGTAACCCACAGAAAATAGCATAAACTACCCAGAAAAAACACCGTAAAAATTTTTATATTATAATGTGCCAAAACACCACCCATAATAATCATATTAATAACTGAAAATAAAACACTTAATGATGATGATGTTAAAATTCTTTCTATTCGGTGATGGTCATTAATTCGTTGCATTATATCTCCAGTCATCCTGACGTCAAAAAAAGAAATGGGTAAATTCATTAATTTTATAAAAAAATCTGAAATTAAAGATATATTGATTCTGGTAGAAAGATGCAAAATAATCCAGCTTCTAATTAATTCAAGTGCAGCTTTACCAAAAAACAAAAATAACTGTGCTATCAATACAAGATAAATAAAGTGAATGTTTTGGTTTTGAATACCCACATCCACAACACTTTGTGTTAAAAACGGAAAGATTAATTGTAGTAAACTTCCCACAAAAAGTCCAATAACAAGTTGAATAATGAAAGACTTATAATTTTTTAAATAATTGAAAAGCAATTTAAAACCAAAATTCTCTTGCATCTTATCATCTTTATAGGGTTGTCCATTAGATAAAATAGTTTCTTGATAAAATTTCAGTGTGGGTTCAATTAAAAGTGCAATTCCTTCTTTTGTAGTTTCTGTGGCATTTTTGCTAATCCAAGATTTAATAAATTCATTTTTGTCATATTTTAATAATCCAAGTGCAGGGTCTGAAATCAAAAATACATATCGATTAGAGTTATTTGATTCTTCTTTTTTAATATATAAATTATAAATTTTATGCTTCACAACTTTGTATAATACTACGTAATGATTATTATTCCAATGCAAAATACATGGTAACTTAGCATCTTGTATTTCATTCATACACAATTTTACGCCTAAAGTTCTGAAGCCTATTTTTTCTGCAGCTTCACTTAGAGATAATAAATTAGTTCCCTCTCGTGTGGTTTCAGAAAGTTCTCGTAGCATTTGAATAGGTATTGATTTACCATAATACTTAGCTATTATTTTTAAGCAAGTAGGACCACAGTCTTTAATTTCGGTCTGAGTGTAGTGAGGGAATGTTTTCAATGTCTATTAATTGTTTTTAAGATGTAATTTATTATTATAATCTCTAATTTTCACCAATAAAATAAACTAATACATTTCAAGCGACTTAGTGTCAAAAACGAAATTATCGGGAATAATGCTGTTTTTGTTTTTATTTTTAGATAACTCATAATAATGACTAGCTTCATAATACATAATTTCAAATTCATTCTTATAATTCAAAATCCCATTATCCCAATAAATATGATTTTTTATCATTGCCGTTCCAGACAATCCCAGAAAATCAAAAAAAACCTTTATTTTGTTATTTAGCAAGGCATTTTCTACAACATAGGTAATACTTTGTATATAATCTGAAAAATTGAGTATTGAGTTCTCCGCCTCAATTACTACATTGCAACTATCAAAATAAAATCTTTGTGGTCTCATAAAAATAGATTTATAATCTCTACTCTCTAAAAAAAGTGTATTTGTTTGCTTCTCATTTTTAAAAAGGCAGAATTTTCCATAAATGCAATCATGTCTTCCACTTAACACATTGTAATTTTCTAAAACATCCTCAATAATAAAATTACGAATATTTCCAAAAGTAATATCTAAATCAGTATAACCCCAGAAAGTATATGATGCTATAATATTAGAAAATAAAAAGCCTAAAGCAGGCTTAAAATCTGCTATTTTATTATTGCCAAGGAAGTTAGTTATTGTGAAGCCTAATTTTTCAGAAGCAAGTTCTTTAAAACTATCCAATGTTTGATAAACTATTTTAATATTATCACTTTTGTTAGATATTTCATTAGTGTTATCTGTTATTATATAAAAATCTATTGTAGGATTGAATTTACAAGAATTAATAAAGTACGGCAAATACCAAGGATAAGTGCCAAAATGACAAATAAACATTGCTATAGGTGTAGTTTTTTTCATATTTATATAATTTTTAAACAATTGATTTTG
>DAINSR010000134.1:0-2921 GCA_036741255.1 Flavobacterium sp. | reverse complement strand
TCATAGGTGTTTGCTTTCAAAAACGTGTTTTTTTTAATGTAATTTCATATATGTAAATTTTGATTTTTTAGCAATTAGTTATGTTATAGACTTTACTTTTTGTCATTTTATCACAAAGCATAAATTTACAATTGTATTCAGAAATATATTTTTGTAAAAAACTTATATTTACTTTCCACCGCACAGGAAAATCCAAGTTTTAATTTTATCTTAAAAATATATTCCTTTTTTACCCCATAATGCTTAAAGCTTATGCATCGCTTTAGAGAGCATTTTTTTTAATTAGTATTGAATTTGCAAACTCATCAAAATCAATTGTTGTTTCAGTTACTCCTAAATTAACTAGTTGTTTTGAATCTTTATATTTTATCGAAGAAGCATCAAAAAAACTTATGTTTTTCTCTTTCTTTAGACGTTTTTCATAATGCTTATAAAAATACGCATTATTATAATGCTCTTCTCGTTTACTCTCTTCTTCAACCTCGGTTATAAAATCAGATAAAAATTTTGTATGAAATACTACCCCCTGTAACTTACTCATAACACAGCCATTCAAGGCATGCATCCCAACGTGCAGATAAGTTTCAGGATTATATTTAAAAAGCGATACTTTTGATAGAGTATTTACATTAGAAGTTTTACCAAAAACCCGCACACGCATCCCCCCAGTGAAAGATTTTTGATAAAATAGTTTACTTGCTTTTTGGTCTACAAATTTACTATACATAATATTATAATCACAATCAAAAAAATTAAGAACATCTAAAGGATTATTTCCTTGTTGATATTTTATTGATTTTAAACTTTCATTTGAATACATATCTAATAAAAAACTAATTATAGCCGTGCTTCTTTCTACCACTTCTAAATAGTTAATTAAATCTTTAATACTTAAATACTCAACATGAGGAAAAGAGAACAATTCGTCAATATCTACAACTAGACACCAGAATTTTTTTCCATATGTTTCAAGCAAATATTCCATCCAAAACCAATGATTTTTATAGTTATCATGAGTACTAAATAAATGTATGTTATCTTGTTCTCTTATTATTTCAACAGAGTTGTCTGTTGAGTTGTTGTCTATAAAGAAAAATCTATCAACGCCCAATTTTCGATAATACTCAATAAAATGGGGTAATCGTAATGACTCGTTTCTCATAATAGCAAACAATCGTATTTCTCCATTCGCATCAATTATAGATTTATTATCAATTCTTTTTAATCTGTTTATAGATTTTTTTCTCAAGTCTTCAATATTCATTATTGACTGACTATTTCTGTAATCAATGTCCATATTCTTAAATTAAGTATTTTTTTAACACATAAATATATATGCCTTAATATGAATTTTATAAATTAAGTATTAATAAATTTTTGTTTGTGAAATGTGATACTTATTAGGTACTTTTTTGTGTACTTTAAAAAATGAGCAATTTTTTTTAAAGTACACTAAATGATACATAATAGCTTCAATTTTATCGTCGTAGATTATTTTTCCATTGTCAAAAATTATCTTTCCTGGATTACCTTCTAAAAGAATAAAATCAAAATGAGCTTTAATTTCGTTTGTTATTTCTGCTGCTTTTATAATATGTGTAAAACTAACAATGTCGCTTTCAAGCTCAAATATAGATTTTCCAGATTTTAGATGTATGTAGCCCTTACTTCCACATTCATCAAAACAACAAGACCTGAAGCTAGATAATACAGACCTGTAGTCTTTGCTTTTCATAAAAAAAGTATTCATTTTGTCACTGTTTCGATACAGTGAAAAACAACCTGTTGTATAATCATGACGCATACTTAAATAGTCATAATTATTTAAAAAATCTTCATTTAAAAAAAATCTAATATCACCATAAATCAAATCTAAATCACACTGCCCCCAATAATCATAACCTTTAAATATCTCTGGGAACAAAAAAGCATAAGCAGGCTTAAAATCATTAAGTTTAAATGAATACTCAAGACTTACCTGAAATCCTAATTTTTCAGTAGCTATCTTTTTTATATCCTCAAGTGTTTTATTAATAATAATTAAATTGTCTGGTTTATTTGGAATTTCATCATGGTTATCTGTAATAATGAAAAAATCTATAGATGTATTAAATGAACATGAATGGACATAGTATGGAAAATACCAAGGATATGCCCCATACCAACAAGTTAAAACTCCTATTGAGGTTAATTGCATTGCTATAAAGGTTTTAAAATTTGTCTTCCATCAAATCATCAATAAAATAGACCAAATTTTTCCTTTCGTACATTTTAGGATAACTATAACCATTAATAAATATTAAAGGTGTTTGATAAAATTTATTGTCTATGCACCATTGATTTTGAAGCCTATAAATTGAATCTATTTTTTCTCTTTCAAAGTCATGATTATAAGATTCTAGCCATTTTTTTAAATCTTTATTAGTAAACCAATTAGTTAGAGCTTCAAGAAATGATGACGCTCCATTTTGTAAATAAATCGACATTAATATCCTAAAAAATGTTTTTCTTTCTTCATTTATGGAATCAATATCAGCACTTATCAATATTCTTAATTTTAGGTATTGTTGGTTTTTAAATAAAATCTTCTCAAGTAATTCATGTGTTTCTTTGCAATAACCACAGAAGGGACTTGTTATTAATGCTAATTCTAAAGAACTATCTTTATTTCCAATTATTATTGGAGTTTCGGGTAATTGCATTTTTCCATAAGCCATTAGATTATTTCTAAAAACCTCATAATTACGCATAAATCTACTGTCTTTAAAGTGAAACTCTTTGAGTTCTTTTTGACTTGTAAGCAGTTTTTTCAAGCCCAACCAAGCTATAAGTATTGAGAGAAAAACCAATCCATAACTCAAACCTAAGGAAATATAATTGAAAACTCTTACCCCCTTATTTTTATTACAAAAATATTTATT
>DAINSR010000133.1:0-6351 GCA_036741255.1 Flavobacterium sp. | reverse complement strand
TATTCTGTCATAAAATCTACTTTAGGTTATCGTTTTGTCAAAATGTCTGCCAACGTTCTGCGGCTACAAGTAGTGGCGTGAACCATTACCAAGCCATAACAAATATAAACTTATTTTAGAAAATTCGGAGAATTTTCGGAAAAGTACTGAACTAGCCATTACTTGTAACCGTTGTTAGCAACAGTTTTTTATTTAACAAAATTTTCAAAATAGAATTTTCCTTGTCCTTTATGCCAAGCAGCAAACAAAATCCTTTCGTCAGTTTCAAACTTCTCAAAGTTTTTTGCTATCGTTTTAAAACTGTTTATTGATTCAGTAATAAATGTTAAATCTTTATGTTCAAATATGAATAAGCGATAATTACTTTTACCAACCAACAATTTCTCAAAATCGTATTTGATGTCAATAAAGTAATTTTTTTGAGTATAAAAACTCCATTCAATTTCTGCAATTAAATGAATGTCAGAAAGAACACTAATTTCAGTATTGTTATGAATGATTTGATATTCTGAATATTCAACATAATCAAAAAGCCACTCACCGCAATCTTTTAATTTTTCATCTAATTTAGAACAAGCAATTTTGTTATTGTCTTTTTTAAGTTCACTTAAAATTTCAAACACAGCAACTGTCCAATCTCTATTGCTGTCACCTTTAATTTTGCTTTCAATCGTATTTAATTTTTCACAAATTTTATCTTCAAAAGGGTCAAAAGAATTAGTTTTATTAATGTTTGAATTCATTGCGGATTAAATTATTATAATATTCAAAATTATCACTATAACCTTTTGTGTAAAGAATAAAACCTGCTCTTTTACAAGAAGAAATTCCGCTTTTTCCTTCGTGAGGTTGAATAGAATTGTCTAAAAATAAAACATAATTTTCTTTAATGTAAATATCATAATTGTATGATTTGTCAACATCTAACCAAGTGTTTTTGTTTTCCACGATAAGTTTTTGGTCGGCAAGTTTGTATGGACTTTCAAATTTTTCTCTGTCGATTTCAATAAAAATATTTTTTGAGCTGTCAAATTTACCGTCAAGTACGATTGGCAAATCTGGACGTAAATAAATTTCATCAAAATTGTCTTTACAAACTAATACTCTTGTGTATTCAAATCGTTCAGAATTAGCAAAAATTCTTTTTAAATCACTAAATGTCTCATCATTTTCTTGTTCTACTTCTGTAGTTTCGTTTTGAGAGTTTTCTGTTTGATTGTCTTTTTCTTCATTTTGCTTGTTGTTGCAAGAAGTTAATAAGATTGCTGAAATTACAGCAAAAGAAAGAATAATTTTTTTCATAAAGTTTTTTTCAAAATTGTTGCTAACGGAAAAGCATTGGCGAAGGGCGGGTTTATATGCACAAATGTTCAACATATCACAAATGTTTATAGAAATTCAAATGTTCAATCGAAGAACTTCAGCCCGCCTTTCGCCAATGCAATGTTGTAAGTTGTACTTTTATTTTCCAAAGTAAATGTTGAGATTACCACTTTCCCATTCTTTTAATGTGTATTTAGCACTGTTTGAAATGTTAGGTATTTTAGCTTGTTCAATCATTTTCAATGTCTTAATAGCAAGTTCTTCTTCTATTGTAAGTAAAAAGTAGGCAGCCCAAGCTACAACTCCAAAATTTTTATCTTCTAAAAATGGTTTTAATTCAATTAAAGCATTATTTTTCTTTAGAAAACCAGCGTAATTTGATATTCTATCAAATTCTTTGTTTAGTAACTTGTGGTTTTCGCCTCCTTCCAATTCTGTATATAAAATTGCAGATTTATAAAATTTACTTAATGCGTCTTTAACATCTATTATTTTCATAATCGTACTTTATTGATACCAACCAAATTCTTTAAGCTTATCCATTCCATAATCGTATTGAAATTGGAAGTCTTTAGATTTTAACCAATCTTTTACTCTTTGGTTTCCAGATTCTCTTGTTTTTGACAAATAATGACTTGTGATTTTATTGTGAATTGTTCCTTTTCCGTGAGGTAAGTTTACAATATTATTAGTATTTTGAATGGCTTGATTGCCAAATTGAGCAACATTAGCTGGATTCTGATTTACGATATGATGCCAAGCTCTTCCTGCTCCAGCTGGTCCCATAGCATTTTTAAATGCTCCAAATGAATTAAAACCTTGTCCGCCTCCATTTGTTCCAATTGTGATCTCTTCTAACCCACTTGGGTCAATATTATTTAAAGGGTCATTAGAAACATAAGCATAATCATTAAATCCACCACTCAAAAAGCCGATTGGGTCTTCGGCAGTCCATTTGCCAATTTCTGCAAAGTAATCCCTTGCTCCAAAACGTACTAAATCTGTTCTGTATTCATATAAGCCTCCTGCATAGCCAAATGGTGTATAACCAGGATTATCATCGCTAACCACTTTCCCAAAAGCATCATATTCCATTTTTTGAAGCACATTGCCATCGGTGACTTTTACAACCATTCTTACAGAACCTCTGATGTCTGAAACAATGTAATAATCTACACTGCCTTTTCGCATTAGGATAGGTGTATTCAGGTCGGCATATACAAAAGTGTTTATGATGCGGTCGTTTTCGTTAAGCTCGGCAATTGGTAAATTGCCAATGCCATATACTAATTTTCTTTTTACTGCACCATTTAGATAAGTTGCTATTTGTCTGTCGAAAGCATCATACTTAAATTCTAAATTTTGTGATGCCCAAGTAACCGTATTAAGGTTTCCAAAAATATCGTAATTGAAATTTTTACTTGAAGTAATTGTATTACCAGTCTTATTTACTGTTCCTGTAAGTTGCCCTGCATTATTGTAATTAAACTCACGATGTTTTGTAGAACCTGATTGTGTCCAAGAATATTTATTGGTTTGGTTAATGTTGTTGTTAAAGTAAGTGTAGTTTACATTACTTAAATTTACAGTAGTTCTATTTCCAAAATTGTCATAAGTATATTGTTCAGTAATAATGCCGTTTTTAAGTACTTTTTCTAATTGACCACGAGCATTATATTGATAAATAAATTGTGTGGTAATGCCTGAAACAATTTCGTTTAATTGTTTTATTCTTTGCATTCCATCGTATAGATAGGTTGCTTTGTAAATTTCGTTTCCGCTATATTTTACAACTTGTTCGGTAAGTAAACTCCAGTCATTATAAGTTCTTGTTTCTTGAATGTTTCCATTGTTTATCGTTGTAATCTCGCCCGAATAAGGTTTTCTTGAAATATTAAGATTACCTGAATTAACCACTCTACCATAAACATCAAATAAATAATTGATATTTGCAGTTTTGCCTGTTCCGCTTGCAATATTTGTAGAATTAAGATTTATTGTTAAGGCTTGCTTTTTATCTGATTGTTCTTGAATATCATAGTTAATACTTGCAGCTACTGTACCTGTTGTATTTACATCATAGTTATTTAAACTATTGATTTGCAAATTAAGATTATTACTTTCACTAGTTGTTGCGGTTAAGCTGTTATTTCCGTTAATATAGCTAATACTTCTGTTTGCAGTACTTATTCCATTAAGCTCATTGTTAGAATCAAATGACCATTGAATATTCCTGTTGGATAAATCAGTAAGTGATTTTGGTAAATTAAAATTTGTCCATTCAGTTACCAAATAATTAGTCCTGTTTGGAGCGTTGTAGAATATTTTTAATTCGTTATTGGGTAACGTCTGATTTGTCCAAGTATGATTTCCTTGCCCAGAATTAACACTACTAATTTCATTATTCGAATAACCAAAATTAACATTAAATAAAGGAGTAGTAGCATTTGTTAAATTATTACTAGCGTCATAAGTATACCCTTTATTAAAAGTGATATTATCGTTTGATTGATAATTAGATGTTAATAAATAATCTGTTTGATTATAAGAATAGTTTATTGCAAATTGTTGATTTAGGTTATCAGTTAAATTCGTTACAACCTTATTATTAGAGCCATAAGTAAGACCAATACCTTTCAAATATGTTGAATAAAGTTGCCCATTAGTTTTAAAATATGGATGTGTTACACTTGGACAGGCTGTTTCAATTTGTTGCTTTAAGTTGGTATATTCAGAATGTGTAAGTGCAACAGAAGGAAATAAAAGTGGAGTGTATCGATTTGTAGAACTGATATTCGCTAATAAATCATTATAATAATTCTCAACTCTTCCTAAATTCCATATTTCATTAAAATTTGAAATAAATTTGCTTACAGTTGAAGAAGATGCAGTATTGTTAAAAATAACCACATTTTCCATACTATTTGTTTCCGAATTGTATGAATAATTGTAACTGCCAACAGCCACAATGTTATCATCAAAAATTGCATATTTATGATGCATCATTTCGCTTGTTGTATTATCCCATTTATAAGAATAGGATTTGAAGCGAACATCAATTCCCGCTAAAATTAGATTATAGCTATGCAAAAAGTTTTCTTCCAAACAATCTCTTTGTTGGGCAGGCGTTGTAGCACCTGCTAAACATTGTTGTCGTTGGGCAATTTGATAGTTGTTATAGCTTTCGGTAATATATTCTTGTTGGTCTGTATAAACCTTTATGTCAATAGATGGATTTTGATTTTTTTTCTGAATTAAGGCCTCACAAATTGGTCTTGACCTTAGATGATTAGCGGATATTTTAATCGAAGTTTGTGCCTGATTAATTAAACTCACTATTTTATCTGCAACATCTTGCTTGTTGAAAATTTTAGAAAAAGTAGGTCCATAAGTTGCCGAATTACTTATGCTATAATTTGAAGTTGTAAAAACTGCATCTACATTTGGATTATCTACTATAGAATTGAGTAAACTACTTGGTGTAACAGGTGTATAAGTGTGGCTTTGCCCAAACTCTCTCGAATTATTCCAAAGCAATTCAAATTCTGCTCTATAGCGTAAAATTATTTCTGCATCTACTATTGATAATGAACTTTCATCATATTCCCAGTTAGCTTTGGTATTCCAATTTCCGCTACTGGTCATTAAATAATTGTTATCCGAAACAATAAATTTATGATGGTTTGTTTTATTTACATATTTTACATCAATACCAATTTCTTCTAATTTATGAGAAACCGTACCGCTTGTTTTATTTTTGTCTTCCGAAGCCCCATTATATAACATTCTTACCTGCACTCCTCTTGCAATAGCCCTTTTTAAAGCCAAATACACATCATAATTATCAATGCTATAAATGGAAATATCTAATTTTGTTTGTGTTTCATCTATGATTGTGATTAGTTCTTCGAGGTAGCCTGATAACTCTTTTTGAGGGCTAAATTTTACACAGAAAGGATTAGTAAAAGTTCTTGCCGCACTTAAATTATTATCATAAATCTCTACTGTGAAAGAATTACTACTTAACCAATCTGTACAGCCATTGCATTTTACTTGGCTGATATAAGTATAAAGCCCTGATTTTTTTCCTTTCGGAATAGTTAAGTTTATTTGGTTTGAATTTTCAATAACTTGATTGTTTTCTAACCATCGATAAACTATTTTATCTCCTTTTGAAGGTTCTTCAATAACTGGTATTGAGTAAGGTAATTCACTTTTTTTAATTCTTATGTCTTGTGCATAAACATTAATTACACTAAAAAGCAAAAGACATAAATAAGCAATTCTATGAGTAATTGTTTTCATAACTTTTAGTTTTTAATTAGTTTTTTTATAATCGTATTATTTCCTTTTAATTCAATTGTAACGATATATACACCAGCTGTTAAATCTGAAATATTTAAAGTCTGTTGCTTTAAATTATTACCAATTTTAAAGGTTTTTAAATTTCCTCCTACCAAATTATTGATTTGAATACTTTTAATTTCTTGACTGTTAGATGAAATTGTTACATAATCATAGGTTGGGTTTGGATAAATTGTAACAGCATTATTTAAGTCTTCCATCAATGTTTTTTCAACCTTTACTTGAACTTTTGCAATAACCTCTGGACACCCATTCAAAGATGATTTTACAGTATATTCAGTTGTTTCTTTAGGAGATACTAAAGTGTTTTCAATTATTTTTCCATCTTTAAACCAAGAAACTTTTCCTGTGTTTTCTTTGGTGGAAAGGTTGATACTTTCTCCTAATTTGATAGTAACATTATCCATAGCAACTAATTTGTTATTATGGATAGTAGATGCTTTTGCATCAGTTCCAATAATTGCTGTTTTCACACAAGGACATTCTTGTGAAAAACTCCTAATGCTTATCAAAAGCATTAAAAATAAAAGATTTGTCTTCATATTATTAATTGTAAAGTGAATAAATTTACGTTTCATTTTAGCGGTTTGGTTGGTTAGTATAACTTACAACGCCCGTTGGATTGGCGAAGTGCTGTCTGTGTTGCGCCTGCGGCAGACAGCA
>DAINSR010000132.1:0-6358 GCA_036741255.1 Flavobacterium sp. | reverse complement strand
GGCGTAATGGACAAAATTAATGGTAAAAACGTCTCAAAGCCATATTATTGTTAGCTTTGAAGCAAATCAAAGACTATGAATAAAAAAAGTGCTTTTACTGCGGCAAAGGATTTGTGCAGAAATATGGTTTTGTAAACGGAGTTCAACGATATAAATGCGTTATTTGCTTCAAACAATTTATAGGTGGACAAAGAATAAATAATGCTGAAATTTGGGAAGAATATGTAAAAGCAAAGCAAACTTATTTACAATTATCCGTAAAACATGGTTGTTCAGTCAAGACAATTCAAAGACGAATTGACCAGCATCTTGTTAGCTTTAATAAGCAAGAACCACGCAAAGTAATTTTACTTATGGACACGACTTATTGGGGCAGAAATTTTGGCGTTATGCTTTTTAAAGATAATATTACAAAAGAAAATCTCTTGAAATATTATGTGAAACACGAGACAAATTCAGCTTACATTCAAGGTATAAATGAATTAAAAAAGTTAGGTTTTACAATTTCTGCAATTGTTTGTGATGGAAGAAAAGGACTAATTCAATCATTTGAAAACACTCCAGTTCAGATGTGTCAGTTCCACCAATTGGCAATTATCAGGCGGTATTTAACTAAAAATCCAAAATTAAAAGCATCACAAGAGTTAATGGAAATTGTTGATTTAATGACTATTACAGACAAAGAATCGTTTGTTGGAGCACTTAGCTTATGGTATGAAAAGTGGGAGATTTTTTTAAAGGAACGTTCCATAAATCCTATAACTAAAAAAAGTGCATACACTCATAAAAAATTGAGGAGTGCTTACAATAGTTTGAAAAACAATTTGCAATGGCTCTTTACTTTGTATGATTATTTTGAACTAGGGATACCAAATACAACTAATGCAATTGATGGACATTTTTCGGATTTAAAAAATAAATTACGAAATCATAATGGACTTTCACTCAAGAGAAAAAAGAAGTTTATAGATGAGTTTTTAAAGGCATAAGGTTCTCTAAAAATATCAAAGGAAACAAAATTAGTTTCCTTTGATTGACATTTTTGTCGAACATCAAATATATCCCTATCAAGTTGCTCTCCAGCAGAGCTTGGTTCCGTTTCTATTTGATATTCAAAGCTAATAAAATATAAAAGCAAACATCGAATCTGTGAAAATAAAAACCATTAAAAATGTCCACTTGAGCAAAAGGTCTAAAAAAAACCATTAATTTTGTCCATTATACCTAAATTTGTAATAATATATTAAATATAAAAATTGTGATACAACTGCACGACAAGCATTTTGAACCGTTTATTTCATCTGAAGAAATTGATTTTGCTCTTCAAAATATGGCAAAACAAATGGATGCCGATTTTTTTAATGAAACCCCCATTTTTATAGGGGTTTTAAACGGATCATTTAAAGTAATTTCTGATTTAATGAAACATTATAGAGGCATCTGTGAGGTAAGTTTTGTTAAATTAGCCTCTTATCAAGGAACTCAAACTTCAAATAAAATTACAGAGTTAATAGGTCTTACTGAAGATTTAGAAGGAAAAACCGTTGTAATTGTAGAAGATATTGTTGATACAGGCAACACTATTGAAAAATTAAAAGCCTTATTAAAAGAAAAAAATGTAAAGCATTTAAAAATTGCAACCTTATTTTTTAAACCAGAAGCCTATAAAAAAGACATCAAGCTTGATTATGTGGGTATTAGAATACCCCATAAATTTATAGTAGGCTTTGGGCTTGATTACAACGGATTAGGTCGAAATTTACAAGACGTATATCAATTAGTACAATAAATAATTAAGACTTTCCAAACTTGGAATTTAAAATAACTATATTTATGATAAACATCGTATTATTTGGAAAACCCGGAGCAGGTAAAGGCACACAAGCCGATTTTTTAAAAGAAAAGTACAATTTAGTGCATCTTTCTACTGGCGATATTTTTAGATTTAACATCAAGAACAACACCGAATTAGGACAATTAGCAAAAACCTTCATGGACAAAGGAGATTTAGTTCCAGATGAAGTAACCATCAAAATGCTTGAAAGCGAAGTAGATAAAAACCCACAAGCCACCGGATTTTTATTTGACGGATTCCCAAGAACCATAGCTCAAGCAAAAGCTTTAGATGCATTTTTAAGCACAAAAAACCAACATATAACCGCCACTATTGCCCTAGAAGCTGATGACGAAATTCTAGTGAAACGCCTTTTAGAAAGAGGCAAAACATCGGGCAGACCTGACGATCAAGACGAAGAAAAAATTAGAAATCGCTATGAAGAGTATAATCAAAAAACAGCCCCGTTAATAGATTATTACAAAGCACAAAACAAATTTAAAGCCGTCAACGGAATGGGAAGCATTGCAGAAATCACCCAAAGATTAAGCCAAGTTATAAATTCTTTATAATGAAGTGATTTAGAAGCTCTTTCCAGCCATTCATTACAAGTCCGCACAAAAAACAACCCTTTTGTACACAAAAAAAGGAGCTTCTAAGGGCGCTCTTCTTTTGCTAAAAAGCTGGTTGTTTTTTGTTTGCGGGCTTTTCATTACTGTCTGGGCTAGTAGAAAAAACACTATAAATAAAAATCCTGCTTTCAATCCACTTTTTTTATTAAATTTGTCCAACTTTTAGCAACTAAAAATTAGTTCTAAATCACACAAAACATGGAAATTTTCATCATATTATTACTTATACTTTTAAACGGTATTTTCTCAATGTCAGAAATTGCCCTCATTTCTGCCCGAAAAAATAGACTAGAAACCGCCGCAAAAAAAGGAAATAAAAATGCAAAAGCAGCTTTAGACCTTGCAAATTCACCCAATACTTTTTTATCAACAGTTCAAATAGGAATCACACTCATCGGAATTTTAACCGGTATATACTCTGGAGATAAAATAACCACAGATGTGCAAAACCTAGTGAGCACTTTTGAAACACTAAAACCTTATGCTAACACTATTGCAGTCAGCATTGTAGTAGTAATACTAACGTTTTTTTCATTAGTTTTAGGCGAATTACTACCCAAGCGCATCGGGTTAAACTATCCAGAAACCATTGCAAAAGCATTTGCTTATCCCATGAAGGTAGTATCCATTTTAACCATGCCTTTTATTTGGCTACTCACTTATACAACAGATTTTATACTCAACTTACTCCAAATAAAACCCACCGCAGATGGAAGGGTAACGGAAGAAGAAATAAAAGCCATTATTAAAGAAGGTACTGAAGGAGGTGAAATTCAAGAGATTGAACATGATATTGTAGAACGTGTTTTTCACATTGGCGATAGAAAGGTAAATTCATTAATGACGCATCGATCATCAGTAGTGTACTTATCTTTAGAAGATTCCATTACAGAGCTAAAAACAAAAGTGCTTCAAGAGTTGCATTCTTTTTATCCTGTTTGTAAAGAAAATTTAGACGACATTGAAGGGATTGTGCTTTTAAAAGATTTATTTTCAAGTTTTGAAAAAGGCAATTTTGATTTAAAAAAAATCACAAAAGATCCTGTATATTTTATTGAACACACTTCAGCCTATAAAGCACTAGAGAATTTTAAAAATTCAAAAATTCACTATGCATTAATTGTTGATGAGCATGGAGTTTTTCAAGGAATTATAACCCTCAATGACATCTTAGAATCTTTAGTTGGTGATGCAGCCGATTTTTATGATGATGAATTTAAAATTGTAGCTCGTGAAGACGGCACATGGCTTGTGGACGGACATTATTCATTACATGATTTTCTAACCTATTTTGATATGGATGACTTAATAGGCGATTATGATGTAACCACTGTTAGCGGCTTAATTGTAACGGAATTAGCAGTTATTCCAAAACAAGGGCAAAAACTAATTTGGAACAAACTAGAATTTGAAGTTATTGATATGGACGGCGTAAAAATTGACAAAGTAATGGTTAAAAATATCGCAACAGATTAAATTTTAATTTTGCAAAACACACGCTTAGCTCTTAAAAACTAAAAAATTTGTAACTCCTCACTTTAATAATGACTGAAGGTAATTTTGTAGATTATGTAAAAATTTATGTTTCCTCAGGAAAAGGAGGCAAAGGATCTTCTCATTTGCACAGAGAAAAATTTATTGAAAAAGGTGGCCCAGACGGCGGTGATGGCGGTAGAGGAGGACACGTATATGTACGGGGTAACAAAAATTTATGGACACTTTTTAGTCTCAAATTTTTACGTCATGTAAAAGCGGGTCATGGTGGCGATGGTGGTAGTAGCAGAAGCACAGGTGCTGATGGCGAAGACAAATATATAGAAGTACCCCTTGGAACAATTGTAAAAGATAAAGAAACAGGCGAAGTTTTGTTTGAAATTACACAAGACGAAGAAACAAAGATTTTAGCAAAAGGAGGTAAAGGCGGTCTAGGAAATTGGCATTTTAGAAATTCGGTAAATCAAACACCCCGATACGCACAGCCAGGGATGCCAGCTCAAGAAGTTGATGTAATATTAGAACTAAAAGTACTTGCCGATGTGGGTTTAGTTGGGTTTCCTAATACTGGTAAATCTACACTACTTTCTGTGCTGACTGCTGCAAAACCAAAAATTGCCGACTATCCATTCACCACTCTAAAACCTAATTTAGGCATTGTTGCCTACAAAGAGTTTCAATCATTTGTAATAGCTGACATACCCGGAATCATTGAGGGGGCTGCTGAAGGAAAAGGATTAGGACATTATTTCTTGAGACACATAGAACGCAATTCTACATTATTATTTTTAATTCCGGCTGACGCTTCAGATATTAAAAAAGAATATGACATTTTAATTGACGAATTAAAACGCTATAATCCAGAAATTTTAGATAAAGATAAATTAGTAGTTATTTCAAAATCAGATATGCTAGACGATGAACTCAAAGCAGCACTAAAAACCCAGTTAGATGTTGAGTTCAAAGGAATTTCTTATATGTTTATTTCAGCTATAACAAATAAGGGGTTGGTAGAATTGAAAGACAAATTATGGAAAATGCTCAGCACTTAAACCTTTTATTTTTTATCATTAAAAAAATGGTTATTGAGGGAGTGTCTGTAAAAATTTGTTTTGTAATGAGAAATAAGAATTTAAAAAATGATTTTACACACTGACAATAACCACCTTATTGATTTAACTAAAAAACACTTCACTAAAACTAAAAAATGTCTAGAGACGAACAATTAAAACATCGCTGGGAAACAGTAGTAAAAAAACTTTCACAAAAATTTTCAGAAGGTGAAACACTTGATTTAGATGCTATTATTTACATTATTGGTATTCAAGAATTAGGAAAATTTAATCAAGAATTTAAAAAAGACGAAAAAATTAATCTAATGCACATAGCCATTTGTCGTTTGCTAGAACCTTATGGATACTATGAGTTTGATTATTTTGATGCTGAAGGCTGGCCACACTACAAAATTAAAGAACAACTGCCCTCATTAAAGGCAGGAGAACAGTCTGTTTTAATGAAAGATGCTATTGTAAATTATTTTTTAGAAAAAGAATTTATTACTTAGTTTCCTGTTTTTTATAATGGTTTGTGTCTTTAAAAAAACACCATATCAATTACCTTTAACCTAAAACCTTTTTATTAAATTTGCCCTTTATAAATTTAATCATGATAGATAAAATAAAAGCCCATATAGAATTAGTAAAAGCTTTTCAAACCGATGATAAAGAGCAGTTAGAAGCATTTAGAATTAAGTATTTAGGAAGCAAAGGGATATTGAAAGATTTTTTTGCCGATTTTAAAAATGTGCCAAATGAGTCTAAAAAAGAATTTGGACAAGTACTCAATCAACTAAAAAACACTGCCGAAGAAAAAGTAGCATCTCTCACAGAAATATTAGATTATAAAGAAGAAGCAACAGGGGTTTATGGCGATGTAACAAGACCTGGTGAGCCTATTGCAATAGGCTCAAGACATCCCATTTCTATTGTTAAAAACCAAATTGTAGATATTTTTTCTACACTAGGGTTTAATGTTTCTGAAGGTCCGGAAATAGAAGATGATTGGCATAATTTTACAGCCCTCAACTTACCAGAATATCACCCAGCTCGTGATATGCAAGATACTTTTTTTATACAAACAAACCCTGATTTACTCTTACGAACACATACATCTTCTGTGCAAGTGCGGTATATGGAAAATAACAAACCACCCATTAGAACCATATCTCCAGGAAGGGTTTTTAGAAATGAAGCCGTTTCTGCCCGTTCTCATTGTATTTTTCATCAGGTAGAAGGCTTGTATATTGACAAAGATGTTTCGTTTGCCGATTTAAAACAAACTTTATTATATTTTACAAAAGAAATGTTTGGGAAATCAAAAATCCGTTTGCGTCCGTCTT
>DAINSR010000131.1:0-6449 GCA_036741255.1 Flavobacterium sp. | reverse complement strand
TGATATTTCTTGAATTTTAAAGTTATTGCTAATATATTTTTGAACCGCAGACCAGTTTATCTCAGCATAAATAACCTCTTGTTTAATGTCAAATGATTTAGTAACTGATTTTTTTACCACTCCAAATTCTGCAATTGTTTCATTTCCTATTGCAAACGCTAAGCCTTCTGAAAAAACATCACTTTGAAAAGGAATTGAATTCATTTTTTGACCCAGTCCTATTCTGAAAAATAAGGCTTCAACATATCCTCTCATCAAAAAGAAATCAGTTTTTGATACTGTTGTATTCCAATATTCAGCCGTTTTATTTCCTGTTAAATAGAGACTTAGCCGTTTTTTTTCGTCAAATCCGTCTGTAGTTTTGTGGTAAGTTTTTCCAAACTCAAAAAGTTTTAAATTTGTTTTTTTTCTATTGATGTTGAATGATATGGCTTCTAATCCAGAAAACAACATAGACTGTCGCATTACAGAAAGGTCTGTACTCAAAGGATTTAATATTGAAACTGTTTCTGATTCTAAAATTTGAGGTGATAATTTAATGTAATTAGGCGTTGTTAAAGAGTTGGCCATCATTTCATTAAAACCTTGTGCAACCAGTTGATTTGATAAGATATTCTGAACTTTATATTCTTCTGTTCTAGGAGAATTAGAAATAGTGGCACTAACTTTTGATTTAAATCCAATACTATTATAGCCATATACTCTTAATATTTCTTCTATAATATCAATATCTCTTTGAACATCAACTCTATAAGCAGGAACAATTAGTCCTAAACCGTTTTCAGTACTGCTGTTTATTTTAATTTCTAATGAAGAAAGTATTGTTTTTATGGTTTCTTTTTTGAGCTCTTCACCAATAACTTTATTGATTTTTTCATAGGTTACAAATACATTAAAATCTTCAATTTTCTTTGGATATACATCAATAATATCAGATGTAATTTCACCTCCCGCAACCTCTTGAATTAAAAGTGCAGCTCTTTTTAAGGCATATTCTGTTATGCTTGGATCTATTCCTCTTTCAAATCGAAAAGAAGCATCGGTGCTTAATCCGTGCCTTTTAGCTGTTTTTCTTACAGACACAGGATTAAAATAAGCACTTTCGAGAAAAATATTTTGTGTGTTTTCAGAAACTCCAGATTTAATTCCACCAAAAACTCCAGCTATACACATGGGATTTTCAGAATTGCAAACCATTATATCTTCAGCATCTAAAACTCGTTCTACGCCGTCTAAAGTAACAAATTTTGTACCTGCTTCTACGGTTTTAACAATTACTTTGTTTCCTTTTATGGTGTTAGCATCAAACGCATGCGTGGGCTGTCCTAACTCGTGCATTACATAGTTTGTAACATCTACTATGTTGTTTTTGGGTGTTAGTCCAATAGATTTTAAACGATTTTGTAACCAAATGGGAGATGATTTTACCGTAACGCCGCAAATAGTTACCCCGCAATAACGGGGAACAAGCTTTTTATTTTGTATTTCAATATCAATTTTTAAGGTTCGTTTATCTACCTTAAATCCACTTACCGAGGGAGTGATTAATTCACTTGTAACATTACTTTGAATTAGTCCTGCTTTTAAATCTCGGGCAACTCCCCAGTGACTCATAGCATCGGCTCTATTAGGTGTGAGTCCTATTTCAAAAATTTCATCTGTTTCAATATTGAAAACCTCTTTGCAAGGCGTACCTGGTTTTAAATCATTACTTAAAACTAAAATACCTTCATGACCATCACCCAAGCCAAGCTCGTCTTCAGCACATATCATTCCATGGCTTTCTTGACCTCTTATTTTGCCTTTTTTAATTTCAAAAGAATTTCCGCTTTTATCGTACAATTTTGTACCAATAGTGGCCACAGCTACTTTCTGACCCACAGCTACATTTGGAGCTCCACAAACAATTTGAATTGGCGGCTGGTTATTGCCTAAATCTACTGTGGTAATTTTTAATTTATCGGCGTCTGGGTGCTTTTCACATGTTATGACACTACCCACAACAACACCATCTAAACCTCCTTTTAGACTTTCAAATTTTTCAACTCCTTCTACTTCCAAACCTAAATCTGTTAGTAAAGCAGCTGTTTCTTCTGATTTCCAATCTATTTTGAGGAATTGTTTTAACCAATTGTATGAAATTCGCATTATAGTTTAATTTTTAAGATTGCAAATATAGTTTAAAAAAAAGATACTTTAAAAGTGTATTTGAAGGTGGTTAGATTTATTTTTGGGTTAAACCAAAATACAATTTACAATCAACTTATATAGTTCCAGATGGTTTTCTTTTTACTAATTTCTAAAAAGGCTTGTCTAAGTTTTGCATGCTCAGGTTTTGCTAAGGGTGCATCAGCTTTTAAAATCTTAATTGCATAATGTCTGGCCAACTTTACTAAATCCGCTATTTGAAGTTGCAATACGCCACTTTGTTGTTTGCCCATAATATCTCCAGGACCTCTAAGTTTTAAATCGACTTCTGAAATTTCAAACCCGTCATGGGTTCTAACCATTGTTTCCATTCTTATTTTACTATCGCTACTAAGTTTGTGGCTGGTCATTAGAATACAATAACTCTGTGATGCACCACGGCCTACTCTTCCTCGCAACTGATGCAATTGCGATAATCCAAATCGTTCAGCACTTTCTATGACCATAACAGAGGCATTAGGTACATTTACACCAACTTCAATTACTGTTGTGGCCACCATAATATTGGTTTTTCCTTGAGAAAACCTACGCATTTCTTCATCTTTTTCTGCAGGTTTCATTTTTCCGTGAACTATGGAAATAGCATAGTGAGGCAATGGAAAATCTCTTGAAATACTTTCATATCCGTCCATTAAATCTTTGTAATCCATTTTTTCAGATTCTTGAATTAAAGGATAAACAATATAAATCTGACGCCCTTTTGCAATTTCATCTTTTAAAAATTTCCAAACTTGTAGCCTGTTAGAATCATAGCGGTGAATAGTTTGAATGGTCTTTCTGCCAGGTGGCAACTCATCTATGACAGAAATGTCTAAATCGCCATACAAACTCATTGCTAAGGTTCTAGGAATTGGCGTTGCCGTCATCACTAGCACGTGTGGCGGAATAGTTGTTCCTGAAACTGCCTCAAACGGGAGGCTTTCTAAAGTTTCCGTTATTTTTTTGAGTGTATCTGCTGTGTTGTTTATTACTTCTTCATTGGATAAGCGAATCACTTTAAAACCAATTTCATTCAATATTTGAGTTCGTAAATCGTCTGCTTCACTCTGCTCTTTATTGTATTGATAACCTCCTTCAACTTCAATAATTAGATTTTTTTCTAAGCAAATAAAATCAACAATAAAGATACCAATAATGTGTTGTCTTTTAAATTTATACTTTAAATTATTATTTTTTAAAATATCCCATAGCACATTTTCTGCTTGTGTACTATTCTTTTTATTTTCATTTTTTAGATCTTTTAAAAGGGTGCAAATTAAAGGGTGTGCCGTTTGATATTTTTGTAAAACATGTTCTATCGTCTCTTTTTTAAAGGTGTTATGGGAGGATTTTGTCCACAATTTACTTCTTTGCTCCACTCCAAATCTGTGCTGCTCGTCTATGATTGCTAAACCCAAATTGTGAAATTGCACCTTATCTTCTAACAAAGCATGTGTACCAATTATAATATCTAAGATGCCATTTTCTAGTTCGTGATGAATTATTTTTCTATCTGAAGCTTTTGTTGAACCTGTTAGTATTTTTATACTGATATTTAATTCTTTAGCTAATTCAGTTATTCCATTAAAGTGTTGGTTGGCTAAAATCTCTGTGGGTGCCATCAAACAACTCTGAAATCCATTATCCTTGGCTAATAGCATACACATTAACGCTACAATTGTTTTTCCAGAACCCACATCACCTTGAAGCAATCGGTTCATCTGGGCATTACTCCCTAAATCGTTACGTATTTCTTTCAATACTCTTTTTTGGGCATTGGTTAAATCAAAAGGAAGATGATTTTTATAAAAATTATTAAAGTTTTCGCCCACTTTTTCAAATGGCATTCCTTTTATTTTGTGTTTGCGAATGAGATTTTTTGTAATCAATTGCAGTTGAATAAAAAATAATTCTTCAAACTTTAGTCTAAACTGGGCTTTTGAGAGCAAATCTTGACTTTCTGGAAAGTGAACATTAAGTAGGGCAACATTTTTAGGAATTAATTTTAATTCGTCAATTAAATATTGAGGTAAATTATCTGTTAGTAATGCTTGGGTTTCTAAAAACAGCTGTTGCATCATTTTATTGATAACTTTGTTTGAAACTCCTTTATTAGCTAATTTTTCAGTGCTTGGGTAAACAGGTTGCATTGCTGATCTTATACTAACTTTATGTTCTTCTAGCAATTCCATTTCAGGATGAGCCATGTTAAAAGTAGTACCAAACTGACTTACTCTTCCAAAAATAACATACGGAATATTAATTTTAATACTCTCACGAATCCATTTTTGACCCTGAAACCAAACAAGTTCCATTTGCCCTGTTTCATCTGCAAAAGTGGCCACTAATCTTGATTTTCCTTTGCCTTGTTCTATGGTTTTAATATGAATAATTTTTCCAACGATTTGAACCTCTGAATTGCTGTTTTGAAGTTGGTTTATCTTGTAGTATTGAGTTCTATCTATATATCGATTTGGATATAAATTTAGTAAATCTATATATTTATGAATATTCAATTCCTTTCGGAACAAATCACCTCGCTGTGGACCTACGCCTTTGAGATATTCTATGGGAGTTTCGAGTAAGTTCATTTGAATTTTTGCGTTCAAAATTAGTTGTTAAGCAATATTCTAATTCTTGTTATACAGATGTAATGTTATTACTATTAATTTAAAAATCAATGTTTAAGAAATTTTTATTAACACTCTTTAGGCAAGAACATCTCTAAGTTTAGAATTAAATACTTCCTAATTTTAAAAGTCATTTTAATTTTTAAAAACAAAATTAATTATGGCACTTGCTTATAAAAGCAACAATAAAAATAAAGTTAAACCATGTACTAAATGAAGTAGCTGAAATATAATATACTTAAACGACTTCAATGATTTTTTTTATAACCCGAAGTTTATGAGTATGTCTTTTTGTATCAACATTATAAATACCTAAATGATCAAGTCTATCAATGCGAACTTTTCCGGAAGCATGAATAATATAATTATTTTCCATTAGAATCCCCACGTGAATAATTGCTCCTTCTTCATTATCAAAAAAGGCTAAATCACCTGGTTCGCTTTCTTCAATAAAACTAAGAGGTTCGCCCAGTTTTACTTGTTCACAGGCATCTCTGTATAAAAAGTATCCATTTAATTTATAAACCATCTGTGTAAAACCCGAGCAGTCAATACCAAAAGGTGATTTTCCGCCCCATAAATATGGTGCATTTAAGTATAGCAGAGCTGTTTCTATGACATTAGATTTATCTTTTGTACCACAAATTTTTAAACCATCAAATATAAATTTGTGATTATTTATACCCACTACATCTAAGAAAGACAAACAACATCCCATACTAATAGGAGTTAGCGTATTGTCTGCGGTTGTTATATATTCAACTAAATCGGCACACAAAACAATAGGGGTTTTATCAAGTAAGTCAAAATCTTCTTCAGAAATATATTGAAATTGCTTGCTATCAATCCAGCCCTTGTAACCATCAAATGCCATTTCAATATAAACCCATTTGGGTGTTGTTTCAATAATTTTAAAATGCTCCCCAAACAAAACTTGCGAAACTTGTTCACTCCTATCAGAGGGTTCTAACCGCATAGAAACAATAGACAGATTACAAATTCCAAACATCAGTTTTATAAAATTAAATCCCTAATTATGCGGGTAAAATTAATAAAAAAATATACATTTATTGATAAATAATTGAGTGTGGATTTAGCATTCATTTTTTTAGTAATTTTTGATGGTTTCAAAAGTTTGTCATTTGCCATTTACATGAAATTACAATACTTAAAACCGTATTGTGCAAATGTTATTCAAAATAGTTGCCATCAGATAAAACACTTTTGGGGTGGGTATTTTTTAGAGGCTTCCTTAATTTAAAAATTAAATCCTTCCATGATACATAGCTTTTACAATGCCATCAGCAAGTCCTATTTTTGGTACATATATCTGCCGAGCTCCACTCCATTTCATGGCATTCAAATAAATACGTGTTGCTGGTATAATGACGTCTGCTCTATCAGGGTTAAGTCCAAGTTCTGTAATGCGTTGTTCATAAGTCATGGCGTTTAGTTTTTGATATTGAGCATTCAAATAAACATAAGACAAAGGAGCATCTTGATTTTTTTCGGATAATTTATATATTTTATTAATGTTTCCTCCTGATCCAATTAATATAACCGAGTCAAGAGATTCTGTAACCTTTTTTATCCATTTTTCCATTTCAGTCCACACAATTTCATGAACCATAT
>DAINSR010000130.1:4878-6548 GCA_036741255.1 Flavobacterium sp. | reverse complement strand
TCAATAAAAATAAAAACAAAATTAAAATGAGAATACTATATTTCTATCCTGAAAATCCTTTATTAAAAAATCAAGGGAACAATGCAAGGGCTCTAGCTCTTTTAAACTATTTTAAAAGTAAAGATGTTACATTAGATTATGTAGGGATAAATGATTCAAATTTTAATTATGATGATATTGAAAAATTAAAAAAGAATAAGTTAATCAATGAAGGTTATTTATTAAAGAGCCTTTCCAGAAAAAAGAATCAGTTGCGATATTTTTTTTTGCATTCTCTACCAAGAAAGATTAAAAATGAGTTCAAAGATTTTAATAGAACGAGATTTGGACAAGAAAAATTATTTGATGAAATTTTAAGTAAAAACCAATATGATTTTATAATTATTTCCTATGCATATTGGAGTTCTTTATTAAAAGATAGTAAGCATATTAAAAACTCAAAATTAATTATAGATACACATGATTTTTTGACTTCTCAATTTCAAAGGAATAAGGAATTCCAATTGGGTAAATATTTTGAAAAAGAAATTGAAATATTAAATAAATTCGATAAAGTATTAGTCATTTCAAGTGAAGAAAAATTTGTTTTTTCTCAGTTTATAGAGAAAGAGGTTTCTATAGTTACTCATGCATTAAAAGAAAATTTTAATGAGCAAGAAACTTCAAAAAAGTATGATATAATTTATGTAGCCAGTAATAACGACCATAATATAAAATCAGCAAAGTGGTTTTTTTCCAATGTTTATCCAAAATTAGATAAAAATTTAAAAATTTGTGTTGTTGGTAGAGTGGCTAATCATTGTATTGATGGTAAAAATATTCATAAAATAGATTTTGTAGAGGATTTAGATGCTATATATAAAGATTCTAAAATTGCAATATGTCCCATGTTGACCGGTACAGGATTAAAAATTAAAGTTGTTGAAGCGATGTCTTTTGGAATTCCAATAGTTTGTAATGAAAGAGGTGTTGATGGGTTGTTAAATAAAACAAATAATGGCTGTTTAGTTACAAATAATCCTGAGGAATTTGCCAACTATATCCAAAAATTAAGTCAAGATTCTGTTTTTTATCAAATACATTCTAATAATGCAAAACAATTTTTTATGGAAAATCATTCCATATCAAATACATATGGCAAATTAGATGAAGTTTTTAAATTGTAATTATATAGTTAATATCGTTTCTTTTAAAATTTCTATAGAAAAGGGTTTCAAACTATCTTCAGAATTACTTTGAAGTTTTTCCCACAGTTCTTTGTTTTCATAAAGGTTTATAATTTCGTGTGCAAAATCTTCTTCATTATTTACAATTAGTGCATTTTTATTATGCTTTAAAAACATTCCTTCTGCACCAATTTCAGTAGTAATTAAAGGAAGATAATACTCAAAAGATTGCCCTATTTTACCTTTAACACCAGCACCATATCGCAAAGGAGCTACCATAAATTTAGCTTCATTAAAATACGACTCTATTTCTGGAACATATCCATGAAAAATCATATTTGGGTTGTTGATGTCAAGAATTTGTTCTTTTAAGTTTCCAAGAATTTCTACTTTTAAATCAGGCAATTTGTTCCAAACAATAGGCATTATTTTCTCATAAAGATAATATAAAGCATCAATGTTTGGGGTGTGAGATGAGCCAATAAAGAGAATATTTTTTCTATC
>DAINSR010000130.1:0-4868 GCA_036741255.1 Flavobacterium sp. | reverse complement strand
AAGGAAGTGTGTCTTTCCGACTAATTCTTGGATAGTGAATATTTGATATAGTTATAATTTTATTTTTATCAAGATAAGATGACATTTTATTTTTTTCTTGTTCTGAAATAGCAATTACAATATCTACTTTTTTAGCTAAAATCGTTTCTATTTTAAAATATTTTTTATATCTTTTTTTTAAAGAAATTCTTTTTGGGTTTAACTCAATTGCTCTTTTATATCTTAAAAAATGTATATCAACCATATCATATATTGATTTTGAATTTGGTTGTACCTTAGATACAATACCATAATTTTTTTTTAGAGAATTAGGACCATAATACCACATGAAATCAACTTTAGGGATAGATTTAAAAAAAGAAATAGTTTTGTTTTTAGCTTTGTGATCGTTATAAGTTAAAACACCCAAGTCATTGAAATAATTTAAATATTTTGTAGCATTTTCCAATTGATTTACAATTAAAATACAATTAAAATTCAATTCAATATATGCCTTTATTATTTCCTTTAGCCTATTTGAACCTGAATCTTTATCAAATGTTGGAATAGAACCACACACAAAAGCAATAGTTTTTTTTGAGGTATCATATCTACTACTATTTTGCAAAGTATTGAAATTAATATCGGTATTTATATTAAAAAGATTTTTAAAAAAGTCCATTTGTATTTTATAAATTACTTTGTTTGTATTTCAACGATTTACTTAGTGGTGTTCCAGCAAGTAACACTATAAATAATTTCCAGTAACTTGGCTTGAAAAAGCTTTTGAAAAAATATTGAAATCTTAGTTTATTGAGTATTATTAAATACCAAAAATAGCCATAATGTTTTCTAATTACATATAAAAGCGATAATTTTAATTCGGTTTTTATTTCAATAGATTTAGGGGTACTTGCACCGTGAAAGTGAATGTATTTTGCTTCCGGAATTAGATAAGCATTTTTTTTAATTTTAGCTAATCGTTTGCACAAATCGGTTTCTTCATAATATAGAAAAATATTGGTGTCAAAACCTCCAACACTCCAAAAATCCTCTGCTCTAACAACCATAAAACTTCCTGATACAAATTGTCCTTTTTGTGGTTTTGGGTCTAAATTTGTTCTACTTGGATACTCTTTTGGGTTTAGTTTATGTAAAATTTTTCTACCAAATATTTCTTTCATAGGTGAAGCAAAATAATCTAATGTGGGTAACAATTCGCCTTTTTCATTATGGCATAATGGACCACAAATTCCAATAGATTCGTCTTGCTCCATTGCTTTTTTTAAAATGGATAAACAATCATTTTCTAATAAAGTATCGTTGTTTATAAATGCATAATATTTGGCATTTGAAAGCGAAACTCCTAACATATTTCCACCACCAAACCCACTATTTATTAAACTCTGGTGTAAAATTATTGCT
Source organism: Flavobacterium sp. (assembly GCA_036741255.1). Classification (GTDB taxonomy): domain Bacteria; phylum Bacteroidota; class Bacteroidia; order Flavobacteriales; family Flavobacteriaceae; genus Flavobacterium. The sequence continues at coordinate 3,464 of DAINSR010000130.1, read as the reverse complement.
CTATTATTTAGTTTGTTTACAAATGCTAAAACTGTATTATAATCTTCAATTTTTGAATTATTGTCTATAATTATAATTTGAAAATTAATTGTTTTAGCTGTTTTTTCGAGTATGCTTTTTACACACGAAATAGTAAAACTACTAGAATTATAATTGATTAAAATGACTGCTATTTCGTACATTATAAATATTGATTTATACCTTTTTCAATAAAAGTAATTCTTTTTTCAGTGGTCTCTTTTTCTATGGCATTGTTAATTTCTATGTTTTTTTTATCTTGCTCTTGATGATAAATATGATAAGCAATGGCAACATGTTTTAATCTTTTCCCTTTTAGACCAATGTTGTGTAAACGTTGAATCATTTCAGAATCATCTATGCCCCAACCCACTAAATTTTCATTAAACCCATTAACTTTTATAAAATCTTCTCTCCAAAAAGACATGTTACAACCTCTTAATTTTTTTGACCGATTATGGTGAATTTTTGCAAATTTCATGAATAACGGTAATCGTATTGTTCTTGTTCTTTTCTTAATTCCTCGTCCAAAAAAACTAAAGTGTATTATTTTCTTATCAAAAACAGTATCCAAATACGATTTTTGAATATTTACTCTTGAACCAAATAAATAAAATCCTTTTTTAGCATACACTAAGTGGTCTTTTATAAAATCTTTATGCATAATAATATCTCCATCAATTTCAATTATGTAATCATATTTAGCCTGTGCAATGGCTTTATTCATGATTTTTGGCTTTTGATTTCCATCATCTTCATGAAAAATGTGTATTAATGGCACAGGAAAATCTTGTTGAAATTTTTTAATCAATTCTGTAGTTTCTTCTTTAGAACCATCATCGGCAATTATTACCTCATTTGGTAAAATGCTTTGATTTTTTATACTTAATAATAACAATTCTAATGCTTCTGACCAATTGTATGTGGGCGTTACAAGTGAAGATTTTGGTAAAAAACTCATTTTTTAATCTATTTTTTGTAAAAGTACCTAAAATATTGCTTTAATTAAATGGTATGTATATTTTTGAAAAAAAAATAATGGCATACAAATTAAACAAATCCTTTATTAGTAAAGAAAGTGAAATAAAAAAGATAATTGAAAGCTTCAATACTTCGGGTGAAATTTTAAGCAAGGGTAAAAGAAATATCATCAAAACTGTTTCGTTTGATGCGATTATTTTAAATATCAAATCCTTTAAAAAGCCCAATATAATCAACAAAATTGTATATCGTTTTTTTAGAAAATCTAAAGCACAACGTTCATTTGAATATGCTCAGATTCTGCTAGATAACCAAATAAAAACACCACAACCAATTGCTTATTTTGAAAACTTTGATCTTTTGGGTTTAAGTGATAGTTATTATGTGTGTCAGCACTTGAATGCAGATTTAACTTACAGAGAATTAGTTGAAACAGATTATCCTGATGCCGAGAATATTTTGCGTCAGTTTGTGCATTTTACGTTTTCAATGCACGAAAAAGGAATTGAATTTTTAGACCATTCGCCTGGTAATACATTGATAATTGATAATAAAAACGGAACCTATGATTTTTATTTGGTAGATTTGAATAGAATGAAATTTCATTCTTCAATGAATTTTGAAACCCGCATGAAAAATCTATCTAAAATTACTCCTAAAAAGGAAATGATTGCCCTCATGAGCAATGAATATGCAAAACTTTATAATGAAAGTGAAGAAAAAATTTTTAAGACTATGTGGAGGCTAACTCAAAATTTTCAATCACGTTTTTACCGAAAAAAAAGAATAAAAAAGTGTTTAAAGTTTTGGAAAAAACTGTAATTTTCAACACTTAATAGTTTTCATGCAATTATCCATAATTATTACTACTTACAATTCAGAGGAATGGCTTTCAAAAGTTCTTATGGGCTATTGTAAACAAACCGATAATGATTTTGAAATAATTATTGCTGATGACGGCTCTGATTATAAAACCGCAGAAATTATTACTACTTATCAATCAAAATTTAAGTATCCCATTATTCATGTGTGGCAAGAAGATAATGGTTTTCAAAAAAGTAAAATTTTAAACAAAGCCATTTTAAAAACAAATTCAGATTATTTACTTTTTACAGACGGCGATTGTATTCCTAGAGAAGATTTTGTTTCACAGCATTTAAAATATAAAGAATCGGGTTATTTTTTATCGGGAGGATATTTTAAATTATCTTCTTCGATGTCTAAAAAAATTACATTGGAAAATATTATAAATAAAGATTGCTTTTCAATACTATGGTTAGTAAGAAATGGCGTTTCTGTAAGTTTTAAATTATCTAAGCTATTAAAATTTAATTTTTTTTCGGTTTTCATGAATTGGATAACTCCCACAAAAAAGACTTTTAACGGACACAACACTTCATGTTTTAAAAAAGATTTACTTGCTATTAATGGGTTTAATGAAGCCATGTACTATGGTGGTTTAGATAGAGAAGTGGGTGAGCGATTGTTTAATTATGGTGTTTTATCTAAACAAATACGATACAGTGCTGTTTGTTTGCACCTTGATCACAAGAGAAGTTATGCCAGTAAAGAAACTTGGAAAAAAAATTTTGCAATAAGAGTCTTTAATAAGAAGCATAAAATTACAGCTATAGAAAAGGGAATTTCACAGTATTTGTAGATACTAACAAAAAAGTCCAACTCACCTTAGCGAAGAAACGCCAAAAAAATTATTCTTCTATATTTTCTTCATTTTCAAATTGAAAAAATGAAAATACAGTGCCTCCATACCTTTTTGAAAATGAAAATTGAGCAATGTGCTCTAGTGAACTGTCTTTTGAATGTTCAACAATGAGCATGCCTTTAGTTTTTAATAGTTTGTTTTTAAGGCAAGTAGTGATGATTTTCTCAAAATTTTCCTGACCCAAATTATAAGGGGGATCTGCAAATATAATATCGTAGCTGTTTCTATAACGCTCTAAAAAGTTAAATACATCTGATTTTAAAGCGGTTATATCAAGATTGAGTTCTGTTGCTGTTTTTTTTATAAACGCTACACATCCAAAATCAGCATCAACCGCAGTTATGGTGCAACTACCCCTTGAGGCAAATTTATAACTTATGTTTCCAGTTCCGGCAAAAAGTTCTAAGACAGCAAGTTTGTCAAAATTAAAATGATTGTTAATCACATTGAACAGAGCTTCTTTTGCCATGTCTGTGGTGGGTCTTACAGGCAGTTTTTTTGGGGCAACAATTCGTCTTCCTTTGTGTGTTCCTGAAATAATTCTCACGAGTTGAATAATATAAAGTGTTGTAATACTTCTTCTTCAGCCACTTGAAGCGTTTTTGAGATATTGAAAAGTGGCAATAATTGGCAATTTCTAATGAATTTGTAGGCTATATTAAAATAAGCATCATTTTCTGAAATCTTGCCTAAGAGAAAAACATTGATGTATTCAGGATTGAGTTGTAATTGCTCACATGTA
>DAINSR010000129.1:0-6572 GCA_036741255.1 Flavobacterium sp. | reverse complement strand
GAATTTATTGTTAAAATACAACGCAACACAAATTGCACAGCACAAATTTTTAAAAATAACAGGCTCAAAGTCAGAAACCAATAGATTGTTGCTGCTGCAAGCTTTGTATCCACATATTTCAATAGAAAATAGTTCAAATTCAGATGATTCTGAAGTTATGATAAAAGCGTTGCAATCAAAATTTAACAAAGATACTCCTACGCTAATTGACATTCATCACGCTGGAACTGCTATGCGCTTTTTAACTGCCTATTTTGCTATTCAAGAAAGCAAAGACCCACATCAAAATTCAGATGTGATTATAACAGGTTCATCACGCATGAAAGAGCGTCCTATTAAAATTTTAGTAGAAGCACTAGTTCAGCTAGGAGCATCTATAACCTATTTAGAAAAGGAAGGATTTCCGCCCATTAGCATCAAAGGGAAAAAACTCACAAAAAATAAAGTTTCACTACCTGCAAATGTGAGTAGTCAATATATTTCGGCATTATTATTAATAGCCCCAAAACTTGAAAATGGACTAGAATTAACACTCGAAGGCAAAATCACCTCTATGCCTTATATAAAAATGACATTAGCATTGTTAAATGAAATAGGCATTACAACAAGTTTTGAAAACAATAAAATCAAAGTACCTCATGCACAGGAAGTTGAAGCCTCAAGGTTAATCATTGAAAGTGATTGGTCATCAGCATCTTACTGGTACTCAATTATTGCATTATCAAAAACTGGTACTCAAATCAGCATTTCTAGTTATAAAAAAAATAGTTTGCAGGGAGATTCTGCATTGGCAACAATTTATTCAAACTTTGGTGTACAAACCATTTTTAATAGCGACTATTCAATAACCATATCAAAAATCAGTGAATCAAAGCCCAAGTCTTTAAATTTTGAACTCAATAACTGTCCTGATATTGCACAAACAGTTGCTGTTACTTGCTTCGGTCTGGGGCTAGAATGTCATTTAACAGGTTTACACACCTTAAAAATTAAAGAAACCGATAGATTAGAAGCTCTAAAAATAGAACTCACAAAACTTGGTGCAACTATATCCGTTACAAATGATTCATTACATTTAAAACCATCAAACCAAATTAATTCAAATATAACCATTAACACTTATCAAGATCATCGCATGGCTATGGCTTTTGCACCACTAGCATTACATGTTCCAATAAAAATTAACGAAGCAACGGTAGTTTCAAAATCTTATCCTAGTTTTTGGGAAGATTTAAAATCAATAGGTATTGAAATTGAAGAAATTTAACAACAGTTAGATTGGGTATATTTATTTTAAAAAGGTTAAGCTTTTATTTAAAAGGCAACCCTCTTTATTTTTAACTTATATACTTTTTAAGATACAGGCTTTCATTAACCTATTTTTTCAATTTCTTTTTAACTTCCACCTCTTGGAATGCTTCAATAATATCTAATGCCTCAATATCATTGTATCCTTTAATTTGCATACCACAGTCATAACCTTTTGCAACTTCTTTTACATCGTCTTTAAAACGTTTTAAAGTGGCTAATTCTCCTGTATATACTACTACTCCTTCACGAATGAGTCGGATTTTTGAATTTTTAAATACTTTACCATCTGTAACCATACAACCCGCAATAGAGCCAATTTTAGAAACTTTAAATATTTCTCTTATTTCTGCCGTTCCTGTAACTTCTTCTTTTAATTCAGGCGAAAGCATTCCTTCCATAGCGTCTCGCAAGTCGTCAATTGCGTCATATATAATAGAATAATTTCTAATGTCAATTTCTTCTTTCTCGGCTAGTTGTTTTGCATTTCCTTGTGGACGAACATTAAAACCAATAATAATTGCGTCAGATGCAGAGGCAAGTAACACATCTGTTTCTGTAATGGCTCCTACTCCTTTATGAATAATATTAACCTGAATTTCATCGGTAGAAAGTTTTGAGAAGGAGTCTGAAAGAGCTTCTACCGATCCATCTACATCTCCTTTTAATATAATATTCAATTCTTTGAACTGACCTAGTGCAATTCTTCGACCAATTTCGGCTAGGGTAATATGTTTTTGAGTACGAACAGATTGTTCTCTTTGCAATTGAGTACGTTTTGCAGCAATTTGTTTAGCTTCTCTTTCATCTTCATATACATTAAATTTATCTCCAGCTGTTGGAGCACCATCTAATCCTAAAATAGAAACAGGAGTTGATGGACCAGCCTCTGTTACAACATGTCCTCTTTCATCGTGCATGGCTTTAATTTTTCCATGATTTTTTCCTGCCAGCATATAATCGCCAACTTTTAATGTTCCTGCTTGAACAAGAATTGTGGATACATATCCCCTGCCTTTGTCTAATTGTGCTTCAACAACTGTTCCGCTAGCACGTTTGTTTGGATTTGCTTTTAATTCTAATACTTCAGCTTCTAATAAAACCTTTTCTAAAAGTTCTTTAACACCCGTTCCTTTTTTTGCAGAAATATCGTGCGATTGATATTTACCCCCCCAGTCTTCAACGAGAAGATTCATACCCGCTAACTTTTCTTTAATTTTTTCTGGATTTGCATTTTCTTTATCTACTTTATTAATAGCAAAAATCATGGGAACTCCTGCTGCTTGTGCATGACTAATAGCTTCTTTTGTTTGAGGCATAATGTCGTCATCTGCAGCAATAACGATTATTGCAATATCGGTTACTTGAGCTCCACGGGCACGCATGGCAGTAAATGCCTCATGACCAGGAGTGTCTAAAAATGCAATTTTTTGACCGCCTTCTAAAGTAACCCCATAAGCACCAATATGCTGAGTAATCCCTCCAGATTCGCCAGCAATTACATTAGCAGAACGTATATAGTCTAGTAAAGATGTTTTTCCATGATCTACGTGTCCCATGACTGTTACAATGGGCGAACGAGGCAATAAATCTTCAGGTTTGTCTTCAATTATTTCAAGATTCTCTTCAATTTCAGTTGATATAAATTCTACATTAAACCCAAATTCATCTGCCACAATAGTAAGAGTTTCTGCGTCTAAACGCTGGTTTTGTGTTACCATAATTCCAAGTGTCATACAAGTTCCAATAACTTTAGTTACTGGCACATCCATCATAGTTGCCACTTCGCCAACAGTAACAAACTCTGTTACTTTTATGGTTTTACTTCCTTCTTCAAGAGCTTGTAATTCATCTTCTGTACGCTGGCGGTGTGTATCTCTTTTATCTCTTCTATATTTTGCAGCTTTTGATTTTCCTGCCTTTCCTCTTCCTTGTAGGCGTTCTAGTGTTTCTTTAATTTGGTTTTTAACGTCTTCCTCAGTAGGTTCTGTTTTTTGAATTATTGGTTTTTTTATGCCTGGTTTGTTAAATCCGCCTTTAACAAATTCTTTTTTACCACCTGTATTATTAACCCCTGGAGCACTTGTTGTGCCTAGTTTTGTTATTCTTTTTCTTTTATTTTTATTGTTATTTACACTAGTACCATTTGTATTACTTGCGGCAGGAGTTTGTGTTGTGGGCTTAACATCAGTTTGTTTTTTAATTTCCTTTTTAGGGTCTTTCTTTTTTGGCTTGTTAAATTGGGTTAAATCTATAGTTTTTCCTGTAAACTTAGTCCCCACTAAACGGGTGTATTGTGTTTCTACAATATCATCGTCAGATTCTTGAGGAATTTCTACTTCTTTAACAGTTGTAGTAACATTATTTACCTCAACTACATGTTCAAGTGTTGGTGTATTTTCTATTTCTAACTCTGTAATTTGTTTTGGTTCTTCCTGTGGCTCTTCTGTTGTGAGTTTTGAAGTTGCTGTCTCTGGTTTTATCGATGGAGTTTGTGTGGCTTTAGTTGAGTTTGAATCTATCTTTTTAGGGTTTAAGTCTATTTTACCAACTGTTTTAGGCCCAGAAAGTTCAATTTTAGCTTTTATGACTTCTTGTTTTTGCTTTTCGAGTTGAAGTCTTTTCTCTTCGAGTTCTTTTTCAAGTTCTCGCTTTAAGGCTTCTTTTTCTTTACGCTTTTCTTCACCAACTTCAAGAGAAGCAACTTTTTTCCCTTTATCAGCAGAAAACTGACCGCACAAAATATCATATTCTAGTTGAGAAATTTTTGCATTTGGACTTGCCTCAATAGTATGCTGTTTTTCTTTTAAGTAATCTACTGCTCTTTCTAAGGAAATATTTAATTCTCTTAAAACTTTATTTATTCGTATTGCTCTTTCTTCAGACATAAATTAATTTACTATTTCTTCTTGACTATATTGTTGTAAATATACTCTTTTTTACTTTTTTGTGTTTTTTTTGACAAATTTAATTATCGTTCAAGTTCTTCTCTAAGAATTCTAACAATTTCTAATACCGTTTCTTCTTCTAAATCGGTTCTTCTAACTAGGTCTGCAACATCTTGATCTAAAATACTTTTTGCTGTATCAAGACCAATTTTTTCAAATTCTTCTATAACCCACTCTTCAATTTCGTCAGAAAATTCTCTTAGTTCTACATCATCTTCTTCCTCTGTTAATCCTTCTCTAATTACATCTAGTTCATAACCTGTTAATTGTCCTGCAAGCCTGATGTTATAACCGCCTCTACCAATAGCTTTTGATACTTCTTCTACTTTTAAGAAAACTTCTGCAGTTTTTTTATCTTCATTAATTTTTACAGAAGAAACTTTTGCTGGACTAAGGGCTCTAGTAATATATAATTGTGTATTTGAAGTATAATTAATTACATCTATATTCTCATTTCCTAATTCGCGTACAATACCATGAATTCGGGAACCTTTCATACCCACACACGCACCCACAGGATCAATTCTATCATCATAAGAATCTACGGCTACTTTTGCTTTTTCGCCAGGAATTCTAACCACTCCTTTAATGGTAATTAATCCGTCAAAAACCTCAGGTATTTCTTGCTCAAATAATTTTTCTAAAAACAATGGAGCTGTTCTAGACATTACTATTTGAGGCTTGTTCCCTTTTAGCTCAACACTTTCAATAACACCTCTAACGTTATCTCCTTTTTTAAAATAATCACTTGGTATTTGTTTTTCTTTAGGCAATATAATTTCGTTTGCGTCATCGTCCATCAAAATAACAACCTTAGGACGCACATGATGCACTTCTGCTGTATAAATTTCTCCTACTAAATCCTTAAACTGCTTGTATAAATTTGTGTTGTCGTGTTCGTGAATTTTTGATATAAGATTTTGTCTCAGTGCTAAAATAGCTCTTCTACCTAGTTGTATTAGTTTTACTTCTTCAGAAACGTCTTCACCCACCTCGAAATCGGGCTCAATTCTTCTAGCCTCTGACAACGATATTTCAGAATTTTCGTCTTCAACTTCTCCATCTGCAACTACTACTCTATTTCTCCAAATTTCCATATCACCTTTATCAGGGTTGATAATGATGTCAAAGTTATCATCCGATCCATATTTCTTTTTCAGGGCATTTCTAAACACATCTTCTAAAATAGCCATTAAGGTTACTCTATCAATAAGTTTGTTGTCTTTAAATTCTGAAAATGAATCGATTAATGCAATATTCTCCATGTTGATTTTAAATAATTAAAATGATACTAATACAATTGCTTCTTTTATATCTTGATAAGCAATTTGTTTTTTATTGGTTACTGTTTCTTTTCCTTTACCCACTTTTTTTGGCTCTCTTGATTGCCATTCTAAAGTTATATTTTGGTCGTTTGCCTCAACTAACTTTGCCTCTAGTTTATCATGTTCTTGAGTAGTAATTTTTAAATTTCTGCCCACATTTTTTTTATATTGTCTTATAAATTTGAGTGGCAATGATACTCCTGCAGATGCCACGTCAATAGAAAAATCTATTTCTTCTTTATCTAATTCACTCTCAATAGCTCTACTAATATCTATACAATCTTGAAGAATAACACCATAATCATCATCTAAAACAATTGAAATTTTATAATCTTCTGAAACACTACAATCAATAAGAAACATAGATGGTTTCTTTAAAAGACAAGCGTTTAAAAGGTCTAAAACTTTTTCTTTAAAATTCATAATTTTATAAAAAAGAGGGAAGCAGTGCTTCCCTCATTATTCTTACTTTCACACAAATATTAGTGCAAATGTACATTATTTTTTTTAAAAAATAATAATGAGCTTCTTAATTTTAAATTTTTATAGCGGTTATTACCCTCATTTTTAAATAAGAGAACTAAAAAACATCTAAATTTTATTGCTTTATATTTTAGGTTAAATATGAAATAGCCATTAATAACAAATTTGACGGAAACAATTGAATATACTTCATCAGTTAAGCAAAGCTAACGGCTCATCAAACACCAATGAATAAAAAGCGATACAAGATGTAGGCACTGAAAATCAAAATTTATATGCGTGAACAAAAAATGTGGGGATTATAAATAATAAAAAAATAACGCTCCCTTAGATTAGTATTATGCATTTGATTTATTTAATTAATTTATTACCTTTATAATAAAATAAAAACTTACAAACTTTATGAAAAAAATTTTAGTTCCAACCGATTTTTCTAAGCATGCCGATTATGCCTTGAAGGTTGCAGCCCAGATTGCAAAAAAAAATAATAGCGAAATAGTCTTAATTC
>DAINSR010000128.1:0-6592 GCA_036741255.1 Flavobacterium sp. | reverse complement strand
GTACCTCCAATTGTTCTTGCTACGTCGTTACCCCTTACTTGTGCACCAACCATAGTTAGAGCTTCGCATTGAGTGGGGGTTACTTTTCCAGGCATAATTGATGAGCCAGGTTCGTTTTCAGGAATTAAAATTTCGCCTATACCAGATCGAGGACCAGAAGCCATCATTCTAACATCATTTGCTATTTTATTTAATGAAACGGCTAATTGTTTTAAAGCTCCGTGTGTTTCCACAATTGCGTCATGAGAGGCAAGGGCTTCAAATTTATTTGCTGCTGTTACAAAAGGCATCCCTGTAAACTGAGCAATGTAAGATGCTACTTTTGTGTCATAGCCATCAGGTGTGTTTAGACCAGTTCCCACGGCAGTACCGCCAAGGGCAACTTCTGATAAATGAGCTAATGTATTTTTTAATGCTTTTAATCCATAATTGAGTTGGGCTACATATCCAGAAAGTTCTTGCCCCAAGGTTAGGGGGGTAGCATCCATAAGATGTGTTCTACCTATTTTAACAACATTCATAAACGCTGCCGATTTTGCCGCTAATGTATCTATAAGTTTTTCAACTCCTGGAATTGTATTTTCAACCACAGATTTATATGCAGCAATGTGCATTCCTGTGGGGAAAGTATCGTTTGAAGATTGAGATTTATTTACATCGTCATTAGCTTTTAAAACGGGTTCTCCTTCACCTATTTTAAAACCTGCCAATACCTGAGCTCTGTTTGCAATTACCTCATTAACATTCATGTTACTTTGAGTTCCAGATCCTGTTTGCCAAATTACAAGTGGAAATTGATCGTCTAATTTTCCGGCTAATATTTCGTCACATACTTGAGCAATGGCATCTCGCTTTCCTTGGCTAAGTACACCTAAATCATAATTTGCAAATGCGGCTGCTTTTTTTAAATAAGCAAAACCCTTTATGATTTCTCGTGGCATAGAGGCTGAAGGTCCAATTTTAAAATTGTTTCGAGAACGCTCTGTTTGTGCACCCCAGTAGCAATTTGCAGGAACTTTAACTTCGCCCATCGTGTCTTTTTCTATTCTATATTCCATTTTATTTTGTTTATTGATTATATTATTTTTGATGTTTTACAAATTTTTATTCTCCAATATTTGAGTTTTTTTACGAGTTCAAAAATAATCATTACAAAGCCTTTTTAAAAATTTATTTAAGTATTTATTGCTAAAATTATTTTTTACTATATCTTTACACAGAATTCATTAAAATTCTGAAAAATATGTTTGAATTTGAACAGTACTTAGGGTTTTTATTATTTTTAACTATATTAACTATAGGTTTTTGGTTAATGTTCTTTTTAGTATCATTTGTGCCTTATTGGATTGGTGGTGCTATAATGGAAATGATCAAAGAAAAAAAGAATAAAGACAAAGAAAATCAAGAAAAAGAGTAAATTCTTTTTTTTTAAAACTTTTAAAGAAATAGGCAGTCTAAAAAGTATTATTTGTGTTAAGTTGAATTTGTTTCAGCTTCTATAAATGTTTGAAATATACTAATACTTATGTTTCGAGTAAATTTAGAATAACAAATCAAGACTTTTTAGACTGCCTTTTTTTTTGTTTTTTTTACATCATCTCATCACCACCTTCATAATTTCGGGGTGTTTCTCGCTCTTTTTTCTTATTAAATCTATATGTAAAGGCAAGAGTTATTTGTCTTTCTCTCCATTGGTAAGCAGAATATGAAGACACATTTGGCAAATCAATATAGTTTCGTCTAATTCTACTGTTAAATAAATCATTGATATTTAATACTAATGACCCTTTATCTTTAAGAATATCTTTGCTAAACGATAAATTAACTGCTGTTACAGCTAGTGTTCTTCCTTGAGCTGTGTTTTGTGGTGCATTATATGTTGCATTAGTCTGCCATTCAACTTTGTATGGTAGCGTAATTTTTGAATTTAATCTTGCAAGCCAAGTTGTTGCAATGTTATCAAAATTTTGAACTATGGTATTATTTTGAAAATTAATATAAGAATAATCTCCTTGATTTTCTACTCTGTAAAAATTTAAATTTCCATTTAAACGCCACCATCTAAAAGGGGAGTAGTTTGAATTCATTTCAAATCCAGCTCTAATTTCTTTGGATAAATTTATAGGCGTACTAATAATTACAGGTGTTTGTGTTACAACTCCATTGACATTGCTGGTTATAAAATCTCCAGATTCTTTTCTAATAAACTGAAATGAATTATCAGTTATGTTGATGTAGGCAGAGGTGTTGAAGGTAATTTTTTTCCATTTTTTTAAATAACCAAGGTCAAATGAGTTTGTAAATGCTGGATTTAAATTGGGGTTTCCTTGAAAAATATTGATGTTACTTGAAAAACTTGTAAACGGATTTAAAAACCTACCTCTGGGTCTATTTATTCTTTTGCTGTAACTTAGTGTAATGTTGCTATCATTTGCTAGTTCATAATTAAAAGTAGCGGTTGGAAAAAAGTTATTGTACTTTTTTGTGTTAAAATTGCTAACCGTTAGTGAGTTGACTTCTATGTTGCTATCTTCCCATCGCAGCCCAAAAAAATAGGAAAATCTATTACTTTTTGACCCATACTGCACATACAATGCATTTACATATTCTTTATATTCAAGTAAGTTTGTAAAAATAGAATTTTCATTAACTCTAAAATCGGTTAAATTATTTTGGAAATTTCCACGGTAACCAGCTTCAAATCTAGAATCCTTACCTAAAGGAAGCACGTAATCGGTTTGTAAAAGTGTTTGAAGTTGCGATTGGTTATTGAGTGTAACATCTGTAAATAAAGACGACGGATTTCCTATGATTTGGTCAAAAATCACAGAACTTTCATCTTGTTTATTTTTTGAAATAGCAATATTAGCAGTTAATTTGTGGTCTTCTTTTGTAAATTGTTTAGTAAAAAATGAAGAATATTCTATGCTATTCTCTTTACTTACTTGTTTATTTAGTCGGTTTCTTATAAATGTAGGATTAAAATTAGCATCAAAATTATTAAAAAAAACATTATCAGGATTGCTTCCAGATTGTCTTGAAAATGTGAGTGCATGAGTCCAACTAGTAGATTTGTTTAAAAATAAGTCTATTCCATAATTAGCATTAAATGTTTTGTTTAAACGTTGATTATTCCGTTGTTCATATATATAATTTAGAGTAGAACCATCAGGATTAAAATATTGAGCATCGGTAGAAGAATTTCCAGGAGCATCTCTATAGTTATAACCAAAATTTGAAAATAAATTAAATGCTTCACTCCTAAAATTAATGTTAGAAGACAAACCAAAAGCATCAGGATTTCCAGCAGAAGCTACAAAAGAACCGTTCATCCCCTGACCCTTTCCTTTTCTAAGGACAATATTTATTATCCCGCCCCCCCCCTCTGCATCATATCGAGCAGATGGGTTTGTGATTACTTCTACTTTTTCAACAGAATCCGCAGGTAAAAGTCGCAAAGCATCAGCAATGTTTATTCCTGCTAGTCCAGAGGGTCTTCCGTCAATTAAAATTCTAACGTTTTCATTTCCTCTTAGCGCAATAGTTCCATCGGCATCAACACTTACTGATGGCACATTGTTTAAAACATCACTCATAGTGCCACCTTTTACCATCATATCTCGCCCCACATTATATACCTTTTTGTCAAGTTTATATTCCACTGTGGACACTTCTGAAATAAGTACCACTTCTTTCAATTGGGCAACATCTGGTTCTAAAAAAATAGTACCTAAATTGATGTTTGAAGTGATAGTTTTATTTTTTATTTCAAAGGTTTTAAACGAAATAAACTCATATCGAATGTGATATACCCCAGCAGGAATATCAAAACTAAAAAATCCTTTTTCATTAGTAACTCCGCCATAAATTTCACTAGGATTTTCAATATTTTTTAAAACTATTGTGGCATATTCAAGCGGAGTATTTGTATTTTTTTCAAATATCTTTCCTGTTACAGTTACTTTTGATTGAGCTATTGAAAATAAACCGATGAGAGTACAAATAAAAGTGATTACTGTTTTTTTTGTGAGCATTAAATGTGGTTTTAAAAGTGTTTGATGATGGTTTACAAAAATACTTTTTGCATTGCTTTTACTTCATAAATGTTTGTTAAATAAAATTTTAAAAGTTTCCACTAGAGACTAATTTTAAATTTTCTAATGAAGTTTATGTGTTTTTTTTAGTTACATTATTGTCAGGATGTTTAAATACGAAAGAATTATCATAACGCATATTCATGATTGTTTTTTAAAAAAACTTTTAAGGGATTTTTGTTTTTTTTATAAAGTATCATATCATTTTTGAACGGAATCTAATACAAATCAATACAACATTACCCATAAAATTAAAAACTACAACTTTTTATTATTAGGGTTGTAGCTTTTTATTATATCAATTAAAATGTATAATAGTACAATAGTTATGCAAATAAATTGTTTAATCTATATACATTAATACTGATTTTTGAACTTTGTAAAAAATCCTTAGTCTTTTTTTGAAATACAAAAATAAACACAACTTAGGTGATTAATTTTACATCAGAAATTGAATTATTAAAGATGCTTAGAGTACTACTATAAAAATTAACAAATAACTCATGTTTTTTTTAAAGCCTATATACCAAGAATATTTTGCTGTTAAATGTTGAGAGCTCAACTACTTATTACTGTTTGCAATTATGTTTTCTGCTCTTTATTAAAATACACTAAGTAGTAATACATTTGTTTCTCTTCGTCCCAGCCTTTTTCTACATATTTTTGAGCTGATTCTGGATTTATAAAGTCTAATTTAATTTGGACATTTGTGTCTAAATGTATAGTGTTTTTTAGTTTTTTTCTCACATCGGTTACAGCTGCATTTGCAATAGGAAAATTTGTTACGTCTTCAATACTATATTTTTCTCCCTTATCTACTTTGTAGTTCTTAAACTCGGGAATAAACTCTGGATTTTCCATTACCTCGTTTAAAAATGCAGTTTCTTCAAAAGCATCGTTTTTTGCAAAATGATTAATGGCTCTGTTCATAAACAATACTTCTTGTTGTTTATCCTCTGCTGGTAGCACCACTTCTTTAGCAAATTCTTGACAAAACTTTAGATATTTTTTAGTTATAAAATTCTCATCTTGAAAGGCATCAACTGATAAAAAATGCTCAAGCCAATAACGGGCATCATACCGATTGCTGTCCACTGTTAAAATTTTATATCCATCTTCTTTTTTATAATTAAAAATTAGGCATCCTTTATCCAGTTTGTTCAAATTTATTCCTTGTTGCAAAATCATTTCAAGATTACTTTCTTTTTCTTTAAACTGTAAAAAATCGGTCTGAATTTCACTTTTAAAAATCCCAATGGCATCAACCACCTTGTTATCTATTAACATGTTAGAAAAATAAGCTATATAAACTTCACCGTTTTTAATGTGTGGATGATTTGACTGTTCAAATAAATGTTTGGTAATTTTTTTTGATATGGTGTGAACTTCACTTGGAGTAGTAAAAATTTGAGTAGCTAAATTGTATAGCTCATTATATTCTAAATCTACTTCGTGAGAAAATTGGTAGTAATTTTCTTCTTTTTCTCTAAAAGATTTAAAAAAATATTCCTTTAACAAAGGCATTATCTCATCGTTTAAAGTATAAGGGTTTTCAGATAAGAAAATCGCTTCATTTCTACTTTTATTTCCTACTCTATGTATGGAAAGATTCTCTATATGTGCGTTGTAAAGGTTTATCATTTTTATTTGAAAATATATTTTTAATAAAAGTTAAATAAAAACATCTGAAATTTATAAGGCTATTTTTTTTTAATTTTTTAACGATTAGATGTTTTTTTGTCTTTCTAATTCCAGTTTTCATCAAAACCAAAGTCTTCAAAATTATCACCACCATTCAGCATATCTAAGTCTTCGTCGTCAAAACCATCTTCATCAAAGTCTTCATCATCAAAGTCTTCTTCTGCTTCAAAAAATTTATCATCGGCAGAGGACGGAACTTCGCCATGTGAGAATAAAAGGGCAGGGTATATTAAATTATTTTCTTTATGTTCTTCTATTGCAGCAAGTTCTACAAAAAAAGTCCACATATTAAAGAAGTCATAAACATAAATAATTTTAGTATGGTGCTGGTCTAAATTATCTTCTAAAATAAATTCATTCATAGTTCTTTGTTCGCCTGGTTCATCGCCAGTATCAAACAAAGGAATTTCATATTCTTGATTCCAATTATCATCACACATATAAAAAGAAGCCATTTCTGTTCCGTCAAATCCAAAAGCATTTGTAATAGCATTGTGCAAATCTTCAAGCGTATTTGTTTTTTCAATGGCAATATCTCTAAAAATATCTTCTTTTGTATCTAAGATTACTCTAAATTTATAAATCATTTTATTGAAGTTTAATGAGTCACAAAAGTAAGTAAAAAATTAAATTTAATGACAATTTCAATTTTCTATATGGAATCGTTTGAACATCAAGTTTGTGCAAGCAGTTATTGATTAACATAAATAAAGAATATTATTTAAGATACCTTTAAGGACTCCTTTTTTATTATGAAATAGTCTTTTAAAAAAATGCCTTGTCCTTTTTTAAATCCT
>DAINSR010000127.1:0-6593 GCA_036741255.1 Flavobacterium sp. | reverse complement strand
AAAATAATTAAGAAATTTAAAAAATATAAAATATGACAGTTATTCAATGGTTATTATTTATTCTTTTGATTCAAATAATTCATGGTTTAGGAACATGGAAATTATATGCAAAAGCGGGTAGAAAATCATGGCAGGCATTTGTGCCAGTTTATAATGCAATAGTTTTAATGCAAATTATAAACAGACCTAAATGGTACACTTTTTTATTATTTATTCCGGTAATAAACCTTATCATTATTCCTGTTGTATGGGTGGAAACCATTAGAAACTTTGGTTTTAATACTTCTAAAGATACTATTTTAGTGATAGTTACATTTGGATTTTATATTTTTTATATTAATTATACACAGCAGCTTACACACATTCCCAATCGTAGTTTAGCTCCCACAAGTAAAACTGCAGACACTATAAGTTCGTTATTATTTGCTATTGTGGTTGCCACAATTGTGCATACTTATTTTATTCAACCATTTACAATTCCTACTTCCTCGCTAGAAAAATCCTTATTAGTGGGCGATTTTTTATTTGTCAGTAAATACAATTATGGAGCAAGAACTCCTCTCACCCCTATTGCTGCTCCTATGGTTCATGATACCATTCCAATAATTAATGTAAAATCATATTTAAAGTTTCCGCAACTTCCTTATTTTAGATTTCCAGGTTATGAAAAAATAAAAAACAATGATATTGTAGTATTTAATTGGCCCACAGACACACTTTTCAATATGTATATAGCAGCAGATAAACGCTATGACAAACCAATTGATAAAAAAACAAACTATGTAAAACGATGTGTAGGTATTGCGGGTGATTCATTGCAAATAAAAGATGGGATCATCTACATTAATAATAAGGAATTAATTTTACCAGAAAGAGCAAAACCTCAGTTTTTTTATAAAATTTCAGTAGCAGATTTAGCCTCAGATGCCATAAAAAAAGATTATCAAATTACAGAATTTAGAGACTTTTTTGATATTAGTAATGAAATTTGGGATAAACCAGAAATTAAAAACGAACTTATAAAAGTATATAATTTTCAAGAGTTTAAAAGAGATTCTTTATTTTCAACAGTTACAGGGGCTATAGACCAAGATATTTTCCTAAAATTGAATTTAAGTTTTTCAAAATCGTTTTTTTATGGAAACTTAACCCATGAAAAATATGAACAATTAAAAGCAGATTCTCGTATTAAATCCATTGAACGTGTGGTAAGTCATGAAAGTGAAGATGGGATTTTTCCAGATTTTAAAGACGGTATTCCATCAACTACTCGAAAATGGAATGTGGATAACTTTGGTCCTATTTATATACCAAAAAAAGGAGCAACAGTTAACATTGACAGAGAATCACTGCCTTTTTACAAAAAAATTATAAATGAATATGAAGGAAATGTTTTAGAAGTAAATGGGAACGAAATTAAAATAAATGGTAAAATAGCTAAAACTTACACTTTTAAACAAGATTATTATTGGATGATGGGAGATAATCGTCAAAACTCACTTGATGCTCGATATTTTGGTTTCACACCAGAAAACCATATCGTTGGAAAACCCGTTTTCATTTGGATGAGTTGGAACTCTCAAGCTGAAGGAATCATAAATAAAATTCGTTGGGAAAGATTATTTACAACAGTAAGTGGTGAAGGACAACCCCAATCTTATTTTAGATACTTTTTAATTTTACTAGCCCTTTATTTTATTGTAGATTATTTTTATAATAAAAAGAAAAAACAGTCGTAGTATTTGTTGCAACTTGATTTTCAACAACTAATTATCAAATTTCTGAGCAAAAAATGAAAACACTGCTCCACCCTACTTATTTTCCATCAATAAGTCATTATGTTGCTTTAATAAATGCTAAAAAAATAGAGTTTGAATTTCATGATAATTTTCAAAAGCAAACTAATAGAAACAGAATGTATATTTATGGAGCTAATGGAGTGCAACTTTTAACAATACCTGTTAAAAAAAGTAAAACTATACCTCAAAAATATCGAGATACACAAATTGATTATGATTCTAATTGGCACAAAATTCATTTCAAATCTATTGAATCAGCGTATAGAAATTCCCCTTTTTATGACTATTATATAGATGATATTATACCATTATTTGAAAAAAAATATACTTTCTTATTTGACTTGAATGTAAAAATATTTGAAACTATCAATTCCTGTATAAAGATTAAGTTAGACTATACAAAATCAACTGAATACATAAAAAATAGTGAAGATACTTTAGATTATCGTTATTTGACGATAGGAAAAAAGACTAATATTCAATTAGAGAAATACACCCAAGTGTTTAGTAACAAATACGGTTTTATTAGTGATTTGAGTATTTTAGATTTACTTTTTAACGAAGGCACTTACGTTGTTAACTATCTTAAAAATCAAATAATTCATTGAAAGGAATGCAAAAAATATTTTTATTTTAATGCAATTCCTTTAGAGTTTAACTGTTACTACTGATAACTATCTTACATTAAGTTTTTTTATAGAAAAACCTTTAGGACACATTATCTTTCCTTTTTCATAAATATTAAAATAAAGTGTATTTTTTTTAGTTGATCCTTCAAAATAAAACTCGTAAATAGACAACAAGCCCACGCCCATGTCTGAATTTTTTGTTGGAAAGGGACAGCATGAATCTACTTTTTTAAACAGTATTTTTTCAGAATTTGGTCCTGATAATCCATTAAAAAAGTAGTCTATATATACCTCTTCGTTCTGTTCTAAAATAACACCAATATTGATGGGATAATCGGGTTGAAAACCATAGTTTTTATCTGTGGCATAATCTGTGAAAACAAAACTACCGCTTTCTATTTTGGGTTTAATGGCTTCATTATCAATATTTTTAATAGTAGATTTTGTACTTACACATGATGAAAAACACAGCACTAGCAATAAAAACGAAAATTTATTCATGTTACTCTTTTTTAGATTTTAAAATAAACGAAACCATTGCCCCAATAACTATACCATTTGACAAGGTAGCAAAAGTGTTTATATAAATATAATTTGATAGCGAAAAATATTTTTGGGCATTTTCTAAACTCATGTTTGAATGGGCAACTTTATAAGCTATAAATTTGGTGAAAAAATGGGGCGAAATATACTCAAAGGTAATAAACAAAACCAAAGGATTAAAAAAAGCAATAAGCAACGAGAGTATTGCTCCTGATAAAAAGCCTTGTTTCCAGTTGAGGGAGTTATTAAAATAGTATTTCTTTTTTTCAAGGAGTGCCAAATAGTAAATGATAATAATTACAAAACTATAAAGCATGGTGTAAATGGGTTGAAATTTAATTTTTTCGTTGTGCCATCCCATTGTTTTTTCAAAATACATCCAAAGCAAGTATGTAATCGTTGCCACAATTGCCCATCTAATTTCAATCTTAAATTTTTCCATATTTTCCATGAAATAAAATGTAAATGTAATAAATGTTTGGCACGTTCCCTTTCACTACTTGATATGTTTTGATAGTAATTATTTGTGAACAGTATTTTAAATATGGATTAGATTTGTAAAGATTTCCTATTTGCTGCTGCATGCGTGAGGGCGAAGGCAAAGTAGCTTCTTGAAATTTTTTTAGATTTTTGCAAGGCACAAGCGGCGATAGCACAGCTTGTAACTATGCAAAAACAAAAAAATAAAAGAACTACTTGCCGAAGACCGACGGCTTGAAGGATTAGACCAGTAAGGAAAAAGCCGGCACGCCCAATAAAAAATATACAATAATTATTAATTTAAACGTTTTATAGTGGTACATTGCATTTGATTTTTTAAATTACAATAACTTTTGAAACCATAATATGAACAAAATAAAAGTACTTTGGGTTGATGATGAAATAGATTTATTAAAACCACACATTTTGTTTTTAGAAACTAAAAACTATGAGGTTACTACTTGTAATAACGGACAAGATGCACTGGATTTGTTTGATGAGTTCAACTTTGATGTTGTTTTTTTAGATGAAAATATGCCTGGACTGAGTGGACTGGAAACTCTTGCTGAGATGAAAGAAAAAAAGTCAGCAGTTCCTGTTATTATGATTACGAAAAGTGAGGAAGAGTATATCATGGAGGAAGCAATAGGTTCTAAAATTGCAGATTATTTGATTAAACCGGTTAATCCAAACCAAATATTATTGAGTTTAAAAAAGAATTTAGACCATTCAAAACTTGTATCAGACAAAACTACTTTAGACTATCAAAAAGAGTTTAGAAAAATTGCAATGGATATGATACAAATTTCTACGCATGATGAATGGGTGGAGATGTATAAGCGTTTGATTTTTTGGGAGCTAGAGCTAGAAAATATAGAATCGCAGCAAATGACAGAAATTTTAGAGGGTCAAAAAGTGGAAGCCAACTCACAGTTTGGAAAATTTATAGAACGCAATTATGAAAATTGGTTTACAAACACTAAAAATAAACCCATTTTATCTCATGAAATTTTTGGAGAATTAGTTGCTCCCGAGATTAGAAAAAAAGAAAGGCCCATTTTATTTGTAGTTATAGACAACCTGCGTTATGATCAATGGAAAGCTTTTGAAAACATTGTGAATAATTACTATAAATTAGAAAAAGAAAGTGCTTACTTTTCTATTTTGCCAACTGCCACACAATATGCCAGAAATGCCATTTTTAGTGGTTTAACCCCACTGGAAATGGAAAAACAATTGCCTCAATACTGGAAAAATGACATCGACGAGGGCGGAAAAAACTTGCATGAAGCAGATTTTTTGTCAGAGCAATTGAAACGTTTAGGACTACAAATAAAGCATGAATATTATAAAATTACCAACTATAAAGATGGAAAAAAACTTGCTGAAAACTTTAAAAATTTAAAAAATAACAATTTAACTACCATAGTATATAATTTTGTGGATATGCTATCTCACTCAAAAACTGAAATGGATGTGGTAAAAGAATTGGCCTCAAACGATAAAGCGTATAGGTCTTTAACACTTAGCTGGTTTAAAAATTCGCCTTTGTTAGAAATGATACAACAATCACAGCAACTGGGTTTTAAACTTATTTTAACCACTGACCATGGGACTATCAATTGCAAAAACCCAACTAAAGTTATAGGGGATAAACACACTAGTTTGAACCTACGATACAAAACTGGTAAAAGTTTAACGTATGAAAACAAAGATGTTTATGCTGTTAAAGACCCAAAAAAAATTGGTTTACCATCAATAAATATGAGTAGTTCTTTTATTTTTGCAAAAAATGATTTGTTTTTAGCTTATGCAAATAACTTTAATCATTATGTGAGTTATTATAGAAATACTTATCAGCACGGGGGAATATCATTAGAAGAAATGATTATTCCGTTTTTAATTTTAGAACCAAAGTAGTAAATCAAATTAATTTTAAAGACTAAATTTAGCAAATGGAAATCACGTTTTCATTAGATGAAGTAGAAATTGTTGCCAAAAAAATATTAGCAACTCCAAATTTAAAAAAAATTATTTTGTTTGAAGCTTCAATGGGTGCCGGAAAAACAACCCTTATAAAAGCACTTGTTAAAGAACTGGGTGTTAAACAGAATACTAATAGCCCCACATTTTCAATTGTTAATGAATATAGAACTACAGATTTAAAACCTATTTATCATTTTGATTTATATAGATTAAAAAATGAAATTGAGGCTTATGATATGGGATTAGATGAGTATTTTTACTCTGATGATTGGTGTTTTATTGAATGGCCAGAAAAAACGCCCAACTTAATACCCATCAATCATGCAAAAATTTGTATTCAAGAAATTGAAAATAATAAAAGACATCTCATCTTGATTAATTAATTTGTGCTTTTATCATTAATTAATTGGTTACCAAACAAAAAAAATCTTAATTTGGCACTTTATACTAAAATGTTATGAACTCTTTTTCTCCTTTCTCAAAAATGCAATTACTGCCTCAAGAAGAAAAACTTGAAATTGCAAAACATAGAAGCAACCTGTTTATTGGAATACCAAAAGAGATTTCTTATCAAGAAAGAAGAATTTGCCTTACTCCAGATGCGGTGAGTTCACTCATTCATCAGGGGCATCATGTAATTATAGAGTCTGGTGCTGGTGAGAGTTCTAGTTTTTCAGATTTAGATTATAGTAAAGCTGGAGCTGAAGTTACTCAAGATACCAAAAAAGTGTTTAACTGCCCCATGATATTAAAAGTGGAACCACCCACAATTAAAGAATTAGAACTCATGAATCCGCAAACAATTTTACTGTCTGCTATTCAATTGAAAACACAAAAGAAAACCTATTTTGAAGCACTAGCACAAAAAAAAATTACAGCTCTTGCTTATGAATTTATAAAAGATGAAGATGGCTCTTACCCTGCTGTAAAATCGTTATCAGAAATTGCAGGTACTGCATCTATTCTCATAGCTTCAGAGTTAATGATAAACGAAAACATCGGCAAAGGATTATTATTAGGGAACATAACCGGAGTGCCACCCACAGAGGTAGTAATATTGGGTGCTGGAACGGTTGCCGAGTTTGCTGCTAAAACAGCCATTGGACTGGGTGCAAATGTAAAAGTTTTTGATAATTCTATTACTAAATTAAGACGG
>DAINSR010000126.1:0-6599 GCA_036741255.1 Flavobacterium sp. | reverse complement strand
ATCTATATTTTTATAAATTATTGTAAACACCTTTTTTTATTAAAATGACAATTTGATAATTTTTAAACTATCAAATTGTCATTTTTGTTTTATTTATTGATATTAGCTAATTATTGATAATAATTCGTAAATATAATCTCGTTATTTTTAATTTATACTTAATAATTATTAATTTCGTCAATTATTTTTAAATACAAAAAATCAAATAGTATCTTTGCAATTGAAAATTAGTATTTAAAAACGGAATTATATTTACAATTTAATTACTTGAATTAAGAAAAATCAATAAATTTAAACGTATGACATTCAAAGCACAAGGACTTTATTTACCCGAATTTGAACATGACAATTGTGGTGCAGGTTTTATTTGTAATTTAAACGGAATAAAATCTAATGATATCATTCACAAAGCGTTAGACATATTAATAAAACTAGAACACAGAGGTGCTGTAAGTTCTGATGGTAGAACTGGTGATGGTGCAGGAATACTTTTTGATATACCACACAATTTTTTCAAAAAAGTATGTGAATTTGAAATTCCTAATGAAAAAGAATATGGCGTAGGAATGGTATTTTTACCCAAAAGCCCAAATCAAATTGAATACTGCAAATCGGTATTTGAAAACGAAATTAAAAATCAAAATCTTAGCATATTAGGTTGGAGAAATGTACCTGTAGCCGTTGAAAATTTAGGTACTATTGCGGCAGAGAAAGAACCTACTATTATGCAAGTTTTTGTAGGTAAAAACAATCAAGACCTCACTGAACAAGCCTTTAATGCCAAATTATTTGCTGCACGAAAAATAACAGAGCATGAAGTTTTAAAATCTAAAATTTCTGAAAGTTTTAAATTTTATTTTTGTAGTTTATCAACAAATACAATAATCTACAAAGGATTATTAATGCCCGAAGACATTTCAAGATATTTTATTGATTTAAAAGACGATTCCTTAACAACACGTCTGGCTCTTGTTCATCAACGATTCTCTACAAACACATTTCCGTCATGGGATTTAGCACAGCCCTTTAGATACATGTGTCATAATGGAGAGATCAATACATTAAGAGGAAATATCAGTAGAATGAAAGCTCGTGAAGAGTTGATGAACAGTCCCATTTTTGGCGATGATATTAAAAAGTTTTTCCCCATTATTCTTGAAGGAAAATCAGACTCTGCCTCAATGGATATGGTGGTTGAACTTTTAGTTATGACGGGAAGATCATTACCAGAAGCCATGATGATGGTTGTTCCTGAAGCATGGGAGAAACATCAAACCATGTCTGACGAAAAGAAAGCTTTTTATGAGTACAACTCGTGTGTTATGGAGCCATGGGATGGTCCCGCTTCAATTCCATTTACAGACGGAAACATTATTGGTGCATTGTTAGACAGAAATGGCTTGAGACCCTCACGATATACTGTTACAAAAAGTGGTTTTGTGATTATGTCTTCTGAAATTGGAGTATTGGAAACACCTCCTGAAGATGTTCTGAAGCATGGTCGTTTAGAACCTGGTAAAATGTTTTTAGTGGACATGAACAAGGGGCGAATTGTAGAAGATGAAGAAGTTAAAAACAAAATTGTTACACAATACCCTTATCGCCAGTGGATAAATGAAAATCTTTTACCATTAGCAAAAATTCCTTATACCCAAAATACTTCTGTTGAAGAAAAGTCAAGTTATGAAACTCGTCTTCGTTATTTTGGCTATACCGATGAAGATATTAAAACAATTATAGATCCAATGGGTAAATTGGGTGCTGAAAATATTGGCTCAATGGGTAACGACACACCCTTAGCTGCGTTGTCGCATCAGCCACAATTACTATATAATTATTTTAAGCAACTTTTTGCTCAAGTTACAAACCCACCACTTGACGGAATTAGAGAAGAAATTATAACTGATATAAGTTTAGCTGTGGGTGGAGATAATAACATTTTTGATATTGAACCTAAGCATTGCAGAAAATTAAAAATTCAAAATCCTATAATTTCTAATGAGGATTTAGATAAAATAAAAAGCATCAACCACCCTGATTTCAAATCGGTTTCAATTAGTATGCTTTATGAAATTGAAAAAGGAGTTAACGGGTTAGAAAGTGCCTTAGAAAAGTGTGTTGTAGCCACACAAAAAGCCGTTGAAGAGGGTTGCAATATAGTTATATTATCAGACAGAGGAGTTAATGAAAAAATGGCACCTATTCCTATGCTTTTAGCATGTTCTTACATACATCACACATTGAGTATATTAAAAAAGCGTTCAAAATTTGGAATAATCATAGAAACCGCCGAAACGAGAGAGCCACATCATTTTGCCCTTTTATTTGGTTATGGTGCAAGTGCTATTAATCCATACATGGTGAACGAAATTATTCACAATGAAGTAAAAAATGGTGGTATAACCGATGTTCAGGCTGAAAAAGCTGTTGTAAATTTCAATAAAGCCATTGCAAAAGGAATATTGAAAATTATGAATAAAATAGGTATCTCAACGCTTCATTCTTACAGAGCTGCCCAAATCTTTGAAATTATTGGATTAAATAAAAAGTTTTCTTCAAAATACTTTCCCAATACTCCTACTCGAATAGAGGGTATTGGATTAATTGAAATTGAAAAAGAAATTAAAAAAAGGTATGAAAAAGCCTTTCCAAATTCAAAAATTCCAAATTTATTACCACTAGAAATTGGGGGTATTTACAGATGGAGGCGAAATGGTGAAAAACACATGTTTAACCCTACAACTGTTGCAAAACTTCAACAAGCAGTAAGATTAAACAGTCCTGAGAGTTATGCGGTTTATTCTAAAATGGTCAATGATCAAAGTAAAGACTTGATGACTATTAGAGGTTTATTTGAATTTACAAACTTAGACCCAATTTCTATTGACGAGGTAGAGCCATGGACAGAGATAGTTAAAAAGTTTAAAACAGGAGCTATGTCTTATGGGTCAATAAGTCAAGAAGCACATGAAAATTTAGCTATTGCAATGAACCGAATTGGCGGGAAAAGTAATTCAGGTGAAGGAGGCGAAGATAAAAGACGTTTTCAAAAAGAACATAACGGAGATTCAAAAAATAGTGCTATAAAACAAGTAGCGTCAGGAAGGTTTGGGGTGTCTATTAATTATTTGTCTCACGCAAAAGAAATTCAAATAAAAATGGCTCAGGGGGCAAAACCTGGCGAAGGTGGTCAGTTACCAGGGGACAAAGTAGTGCCTTGGATTGCTGAAACACGAAATTCAACTCCTTATGTGGGTTTAATTTCACCTCCACCACATCACGATATTTATTCGATTGAAGATTTATCTCAATTAATTTTTGATTTAAAAAATGCTAACAGAGAAGCTCGAATAAATGTAAAATTAGTATCAGAAGTTGGGGTTGGAACCATAGCCTCTGGAGTTGCAAAAGCAAAAGCAGATGTTATTTTAATTTCGGGTCATGACGGAGGTACAGGAGCTGCACCATTGACATCACTTCAACATACAGGTATTCCGTGGGAACTAGGATTAGCCGAAGCACAACAAACGCTGGTTTTAAATGATTTAAGAGGTAGGGTAGTTTTAGAATGTGATGGGCAATTAAAAACGGGTCGTGATGTTGCCATAGCAGCCTTATTAGGAGCAGAAGAATTTGGTTTTGCAACAGCTCCACTTGTGGCATCAGGTTGTATTATGATGCGTGCTTGTCACTTAAACACATGCCCAGTTGGTATTGCAACTCAAGATCCTGAATTGCGTAAAAATTTTAAAGGTACGCCTGAACACATAATTAATTTTATGTATTTTATTGCTGAAGAGTTGAGAGAAATAATGGCACAATTGGGTTTCAAAACACTCAAAGAAATGGTGGGTCAGTCTCAAAAGTTAAATGTAAATAAGGCAATAGAACACTATAAGGCAAATGGTTTAGATTTGTCACCAATATTATACAAGCCAGAAAAAGCAAAATATGTGAGCAATCACAATACACAAAGTCAAGATCACGATTTAGATAATGTATTAGATTTTGAAATTATAAAAGCAGCAATTCAATCTATCTATAGAAAAGAAAAAACACGTTTGAATTTTAAAATTAAAAATACAGATAGATCTGTTGGGGCAATTTTGAGTAATGAAATTTCAAAAATATATGGTGAAGATGGTTTGCCAGAAGACACTATATTAATTGATTTTGAAGGTTCTGCAGGACAAAGCTTTGGAGCTTTTGCAACAAAAGGATTGTCATTTAAAATTCATGGAAATTGTAATGATTACTTAGGTAAAAGTTTATCTGGTGGAAAGTTAATTATTAAAGTAGATCCTAAAGCAACCTTTAAACCAGAAGAAAATATAATTATTGGAAACGTTGCTTTATACGGAGCAATTAACGGAGAAGCTTATATCAATGGTATTGCTGGAGAACGTTTTTGTGTTAGAAATTCTGGAGCAACAGCGGTTGTAGAAGGCATTGGCGACCATGGATGTGAATACATGACGGGAGGAACCGTTGTTATACTTGGAAAAACAGGTAGAAATTTTGCAGCAGGTATGAGCGGGGGGGTTGCTTATGTTTTTGATAAAGATAAAGATTTTAAAAACGGTTTGTGCAATACAGAATTAGTGGATTTAGAAACTATTGATGCCCAAGACGAAAAAATCATTAAGCGTTTAGTCAAAAGACATTCGTTATTTACAAATAGTCCATTAGCAAAAAACATGCTTGATAACTGGGAAAATTGTAAAGATCATTTCGTAAAAGTAATGCCTTTTGAATATAAAAAAGCATTAGAGCGAGTAGCAAAAGAAAATTTAAAAAATCAAATACTTACAAATTAATCATGGGAAAGTTAAGAGGATTTATAGAGATAAAAAGAAATGACGAGGGAAATATAGATGTTGCCGAAAGAGTTACTAATTATAAGGAATTCACAATTGCTCTTGATGAAAAAAGTAAAAAAGAACAAGGATCTCGTTGTATGGATTGTGGAATCCCTTTTTGTCACAGCTCTTGTCCACTTGGGAATTTAATACCAGATTTTAATGATATGGTGCACAAAGGCGAATGGAAAAACGCTTTAGAGATTTTACAATCTACCAATAATTTTCCTGAGTTTACGGGTCGTTTGTGTCCTGCACCATGTGAAAAATCATGCGTTTTAGGAATAATTGAAGAGCCAGTTGCTATTGAGAATATTGAAAAAAACATCATTGAAAAAGGATTTGAAGAAGGATGGATTACTCCTCAACTGCCCGAAAAAAGAACGGGTAAAACAGTTGCTATTGTAGGTTCTGGACCTGCCGGATTAGCTGCGGCACAACAATTAAATAGAGCTGGCCATACCGTTACAGTTTTTGAAAGAGACAATGCTATTGGTGGCTTGTTGCGATATGGTATTCCAAACTTCAAATTAGAAAAAGAAATTATAGATAGAAGAATTAAAATTTTAGAGGCTGAAGGCATTGAATTTAAAACAAATGTCAACGTGGGGGTTAATTATGATGTTGAAAATTTAAAATCATTTGATGCAGTTGTTTTGTGTGGTGGTGCAACATTAAAACGTTCTTTACCCGTAAAAGGAATTGACTCTAAAGGAGTAGTTCAAGCGATGGATTTTTTAACCCAACAAACAAAATCACTTTTTGGTGAGAATATTGAAAATCAAATTACGGCAAAGGGTAAGCATGTTATAGTTGTAGGTGGTGGCGATACTGGGTCTGACTGTGTGGGAACTTCAAACAGACAGGGAGCATTGTCAGTAACTAACTTTGAAATTATGCCTAAGCCACCTGTTGGTAGAAGTAGTAGCACTCCATGGCCCTACTGGCCTTTACAATTGAAAACTACTTCATCTCATGAAGAAGGTTGTGAAAGAAACTGGCTTATTCAAACTAAAGAATTTATTGCCAATGATAAAGGGGAATTAGAAGGTATAAAAACCGTTGAGGTTACCTGGAAAACAGAACCTGGGAAACAACCTCAGCTAATTGAAGTAGAAGGGTCAGAAAAAATATGGCCTTGTAACTTGGCTTTATTAGCACTTGGTTTTACTGGTCCAGAACAAACAATTAGTGAACAATTAGGGTTAGAAACAGATAATAGATCTAATTATAAAGCAAATAATTATCAAACTAATGTACCAAATGTTTTTACTGCTGGCGACATGAGACGAGGACAATCGCTAATTGTGTGGGCAATTTCAGAAGGTAGAGAGGCCGCAAGAATGGTTGATTTATATCTTATGGGTACTTCTAATTTGCCTACAAAAGGAACTGGAGATTTGCCAACTTTATAATTAATTCAATAAGAAGTTAAAGAATAATAATTGATTGTATTTATTGCAGTAATAGGTGGTAATTGTAAATAAATGATATGGTTAAGTTAAACTGAAAATATACATTAGACCCAATATATCTGCTCGAATAGGTGCAACAAATCTATTAAAAACTAAAACTTCTTTAAAACTAATCATTTTATATCTTTAACTTTCACTACGTAGTCTAATGTATTTTATCTAACTATTTGATGTATAAAATTTAATATTTGTCCTGCAAGTTGGTTTAAAAATAATTACTAGGATTATATCAAGAATAATTAAAACAAAAAATCGTAATTACTTA
>DAINSR010000125.1:0-6610 GCA_036741255.1 Flavobacterium sp. | reverse complement strand
GTATCAATCAGTTAATCAATCTTATGATATTATTAATGTACCTCAAATCGTAGCAAGAAACACTCTATATTATACAGATAAAGTGTTTAAAAAGGCTATGGAGATACAAACGGGTATTATTTTTAATTACTTTACAAAATACTACGCAAATGATTATAACCCACTTTTAGCAGAATTTTATGTTCAAAATCAAACAAAAATTGGAAATTTCCCAATGATAGATTTTTTTATAAATGCAAAAGTTCGTCAAACGCGTCTATTTTTAAAAGCCGAACACTTTAATGCAGCCTGGACAGGTTATAATTATTATACTGCTCCTAACTACCCTTATCGCGATTTTATGGTGCGTTTTGGTTTAGTATGGAACTTTTTTCAGTAGTTGATTACTTTTTATAAATAAAAAATAAGTCGGCAA
This sequence comes from Flavobacterium sp., assembly GCA_036741255.1. Classification (GTDB taxonomy): domain Bacteria; phylum Bacteroidota; class Bacteroidia; order Flavobacteriales; family Flavobacteriaceae; genus Flavobacterium. The sequence continues at coordinate 6,195 of DAINSR010000125.1, read as the reverse complement.
AGCAGCAGGGGGATTCAAAGAAATAAAGCCACAGCTTTCATTACGAAGTCTAATGCGTATTTTGGAGTTAAAAAGGCTGTGATCTTAAATAAATTCAGAATAAGGGTTATTTTTATATGTACTCTTGAAACTGTTGCTATATTTTTGCAAAGTAAATAATTAAAAAAAATGCTTGCCTATACATATTCTAATACTGCACTTGAATGCGGAACCGATGAAGCGGGGCGTGGATGTCTTGCAGGACCAGTAACCGCTGCTGCAGTTATAAATCCATTATTTGTAAACGAAGAGCTTACAAACCATGATGTAAAAAGTTTTTTAAAACAACTGAACGATTCTAAACAACTTTCAGAAAAAAAGAGAGATACCTTAAAACCTTATATTGAAAAATGGGCTTATTGTTTTGCGGTTACTCACATTTTTAATGAAGAAATAGATAAAATTAATATTTTGAACGCTTCTATAAAGGCAATGCAGGAGTGTGTTTTAAAGTTAAAATCAAAACCAAGCTATATTATTGTAGATGGGAATAGTCCTTTTATTCCTAAAAGTGGCATTAAAAACAACTCTGGAAACACGTTTTCTGCAAATGATTTAGATACACTGCAATCAATTCCGTCTGAATCTATTGTTAAAGGTGATGGCAAATATGTGAGCATTGCAGCCGCTTCTATTTTAGCAAAAACATACAGAGATGAATACATGAACTTGATTCATGAGGAATATCCGATGTATAACTGGAAAAAAAATAAAGGCTACCCAACAAAGGAACACCGAGAGGCAATTAGAAAATATGGGGTTACTCCATATCATCGATTGAGTTTTAAATTATTACCTGACCAATTAACTTTTGACTTGTAACCTTAGACTCCAAAATCAATATATGGTGCAATCTATTTTGTATATTTACTCTATATAAAACTTTACTTGAGAGTAAACTAAACTGTTAATTTGGTATGCGGTAAGATGAGAGAGTTGCACATAAAGCACCAAATAAAAGATTAATATTCATTTTAAAAGTGTTTTAAAGTATAGTAACTGAGTAATTTCATAGAAATAAAACAACATCAAAACCAATTCAATTTATAGTTTACCAAGTTTAGAGTTATTGAAGTTAATTATTTATCTTTGCTTTGTTAAGATAAACGCTAAAACCAAACAATAGATATGTCTAAAAACGAAGATTACAACTTGGAGATTGGTGATAATCATATAGGTACAAGTTCAAGAACTCCCTTGAGAGCTGATGCATTTGCACTAACTGACGATGAAAAAATTGAATTAATTAAAAAAGATGTAGAACACATTTTGCATACGCTAGGAATGGATTTAACAGACGACAGCTTAAAAGGAACACCTAACAGGGTGGCAAAGATGTTTGTTAAAGAAATTTTTGGGGGACTAAACCCATTAAAAAAACCAAGTTCATCAACCTTTGACAACAAATATAAATACAATGAAATGCTTGTTGAAAAAAATATTGTAGTATATTCTACATGCGAGCATCATTTACTACCCATAGTAGGAAGAGCACATGTAGCTTATATTTCAAAAGGAAAAGTAGTAGGTTTATCAAAAATGAATAGAATTGTTGACTATTTTGCAAAAAGACCCCAAGTTCAAGAACGATTGAATATGCAAATTGTTGAAGAATTAAAAAAAGTTTTAGGCACAGAAGACGTAGCTTGCGTTATTGATGCTAAGCATTTGTGTGTGAATTCAAGGGGAATAAAAGACATAGAAAGCAGCACGGTTACTGCAGAGTTTGGTGGGAGGTTTAAAGATGAGAATGTTAAAAGAGAGTTTTTAGATTATATAAAAATGGATACTAATTTTTAATTTTACTACCTCATTTCATTTTAAAAATATTTGCCCTAGCCCTGATAGTAGCGGCATCCTTTTTATTTTTTTTGTGGCGAGGCACGTAGCCATAAAAAAATAAAAAGATAGAGCGAATAGCAGGAATAGCTTCAAAAAAAACGTATGCAAATTTTCAAAAATCAGTCGATACAATTATATAATTCCATTTCTGGAAAAAAAGAATTGCTTGCCCCTTTAACAGAGGGGATTGTGGGCATGTATGTTTGTGGTCCCACGGTTTATAGTAATGTACACTTGGGAAATGTGCGAACATTTATGAGTTTTGATGTCATTTACAGGTATTTATTGCATGTGGGATATCAGGTGCGTTATGTGAGAAATATTACCGATGCAGGGCATTTAACCGATGATGGAGATGTGGAGAATGATCGTTTTGTGAAGCAATCAAAGTTAGAAAAGCTGGAGCCAATGGAGATTGTTCAAAAATATACGGTTGATTTTCACAAGGTATTGCAAAAATTTAATTTTTTAGAACCCACTATTGAGCCTACTGCCACTGGACATATACTAGAACAAATTGAACTGACGCAACGCATGATAACGGACGGGTTTGCTTATGAAAGTAATGGTTCTGTATATTTTGATGTGGTGGCTTATAATGAAAGAGGGCTTCATTATGGCGAACTCAGCAACAGAAATATTGAAGAATTGTTTGCTAATACAAGAGATTTAGACGGACAAACTGAAAAGAAGAACCCGCAAGACTTTGCTTTGTGGAAAAAAGCCTCTCCAGCACACATTATGCGATGGAACTCGCCGTGGGGAGCTGGTTTCCCGGGTTGGCACCTAGAATGTACAGCCATGAGTACTAAATATTTAGGAGAAAAATTTGACATTCATGGGGGGGGGATGGATTTAAAATTTCCACATCACGAGTGTGAAATTGCACAAGCTAAAGCGTGTTTTGGTCATTCGCCTGTTAGATATTGGATGCATACCAATATGCTAACAATGAACGGATTGCGAATGAGTAAATCTACTGGTAATTATATTTTACCCTTAGAACTTTTAAATGGAAATAACGACTTTTTTGAAAAAAGTTTTGATGCCAATGTGGTGCGTTTTTGTTTTTTACAAGCTCATTATAGAAGTGTGTTAGACATTTCTAATGATGCTATGATAGCCGCCGAAAAAGGGTTTAATCGATTGATGGAGGGAATAACTTTACTAGACACATTAGCAACAGCAGAAGTGTCTTCTATAGCTATTGAAAAATGGAAAAACCAGTGTTATGAAGCAATGAATGACGATTTTAATACTCCCATTTTAATAGCACATTTGTTTGAGGGTATTAAATTTGTAAATTTGATTAACGACAAAAAAGAATTTTTAACCGCAGCTGACTTAGCAATTTTAAAACAAACGTTACATGATTTTGTTTTTGATGTTTTAGGATTAAAAAACACAAAAAGTAATTCTCAAAATATGGATAAGTTAAACCATGTTGTGGAAATGCTTATTGCGATGCGAAATGAAGCAAGAGTCAGTAAAAACTGGGTTTTATCTGATGAGATAAGAGATAAATTAGCCTCTATTGGTATTATATTAAAAGACGGAAAAGACGGTACAAGTTTTAGTATTTAGTATTTTGATAGATTTTAATCACGCTGTAACCTTTCAATAAATGAATTTAAAAAGAATACTCGTTTATCCGTTTGTAGGATTTGTTCGTATTTATCAGATTTTTATTTCGCCATTAATACCCGCCACATGCAGGTTTGAACCCACATGTTCACACTACACTATTGAAAGTTTACAAAAACACGGTTTGTTTAAAGGCGGATTTTTAGCATTGAAACGTATTTTGAGCTGCAATCCTTGGGGGAAAAGTGGATATGACCCAGTCCCCTGATTATTATTTTATTTGTTGAATTAATTATCTGGTAAAAACAAGTTTAGTGTTTGAGCTTAGCTGAGTATCAAAAGCATAGCCGTCATAATTAAAAAGTTTTAGAGCTTCAAGAGTTTCTACCTCGTTATCTAAAATGTATCGCACCATTAATCCACGAGCCTTTTTTGCAAAGAAACTAATCATTTTAAGTTTACCATCCTTATAATCTTTAAACTCTGGAGTAATAACAGGAACTTTTAAAGATTTAACATCAATGGCATTAAAATATTCATTACTCGCCAGATTTATAAATAACTCGCCAGGTTGCAATTCATTATTAAGGGCTTTAGTGATGGTTTTTTTCCAAAATTCATATAAATTTTTATTTGTACCAATAGCTATTGAAGTTCCCATTTCTAATCTATATGCTTGCATTAAATCGAGTGGTTTTAAAAGTCCGTATAAACCAGATAGAATACGAAGTTTTTGTTGCAATAATTCTAATTTTTCTAGGGGTATTGTATAAGCGTCTAAACCCGTATAAACGTCTCCGTCAAAAGTATAAATAGCAGGTCTGGCATTTGAGATTGAAAATGGCAGCGACCAGGCTTGATTGCGTTCCCAATTTAAATGTGCTAAATTTTCTGAAATTCCCATTAATTCCATTAACTCTTTAGGAGATTGCTTTTTTAATGTTCTTTGAATAGTTTGAGCTTCTTTTAAAAATTGGGGTTCAGAATGCGTATTTGTGGGAAGCGAACTTGTAAAATTTAATGATTTTGCAGGTGATATAACAATTTTCATGTAACGAGGAATAAGATTTTAAGGTAAAAATAATCATTTGTTGCTAATTCAATTAAGTTGGGTTACCATAATGATTTATACAAATTTACTGAAAGAAGTTTAAATTTAAAATAGAAATGATTTGTAGTATAAATTAAAATAGAAAATCTTTCGCCACATAGAACATGTATCTTGCCGCAATTTGTCTTTCTTAAAATCTAAAGCATTGTTAAATGAGTAGCTATTGAAAGAAAAACTTAAAAATATTCATGATGTTAAAACCATATTTTGAATTTTACAATAAAAGAAATAATATTACATTTACATTTTTAAGATTATGTTAATAAACCCATCAGCAAAAGGTTGGATTAAGAAATTTTTTTCTCAAAATAAATCGAATTATAAAAATTATAATACCGATATGCTATCGTTTTATTATGATATGAGAGCATCGGGGTTTATTTATGGACATGTTATCCAACTAAATTTGTTGTTACAACCCGAAAAAAATGAATTATCTAATGATGAAGTAACAAAAATTGCTCTTTTAAACGCACTTTATTCAACATTCAAATTAGTAACACAAATAAAAGATGAAGCAGCCTTTATAGAAAAAGCAGTAGAATTTTATAAGTTTTTACACCATAAAGAAACCCTTTTGTTTTTAAAATCAAATCCTGATTTAGAAGATTGTATTGCTACAAGAATTCAAACGAATGAAAATATTTTAGCTAAAAATTTTTCGCATATACTAACAAATGCCTTGTTGTTTATGGATGTCTTGGCTTTTAAAAAGTTTTTAGAATACAACGAGAACCCTATAAATTATTTAAAAAAATTAGAAGAAAGTATCATTCTTTTAGTATCAAATACTTTGCATATAAAAGAAAACCCGTCTAAATATGATGAGTTACTAATCAAACTATTTGAAAATTCAGTTCGCTATACCAAGTTTTTTACAAAAAAAGAAGAACCATCCGATTTTGAACAGTTAAAAATATATGATACAGCATTTGAAAAACTATACCTTTTAGATATTGCTGCTATGACCATGTGGAGTGATGCCGAGTTATCTAATCTTGAAAAAGAGTATCTTCAAGCCTTGAGCATGGCTCTTAAAATAAATGAAATTGAATATGAAAAAAGTTTAGAGAGCATTAATAATTATATTAGTGAACACAAAAATGAAATTCCTTACTTTAATTTTTCAAATCCTGTTAAACATTTTTATGAGCAAACTAATAAATCAGTAAGAAAACTTATTACCCGAAACAAAAAAAGACTTACAAGAGAATTGAAAGAGAGTAAAGAATTACTTCAATTATTAGCAAAATCTACTACGGTTGATTTAGATAAAGAAGAGAAAAAGAAAGTAAAAAAACAGCTTTTAGACATTTGTAAAACCATCCCATCTTTAACTATTTTTTTACTGCCTGGAGGTAGCTTATTATTGCCTATTTTAATAAAGTATATCCCCCAATTATTGCCATCTGCCTTTAATGAAAATCTTGAAGATTAAACCATTAAACCATTAAACCAAAATATGCATTAGAAATCTATTACAAACTAAAACCGCTTCAAAAATAAGCACTTACTCCTTTTTAAAAATCTTAAAATAGTACTATATTACAAAATTTAAAAAAGTCCGTGAGCACTTATTTTTATTGTATTTTTAGCTTTCATTACGAAGTCTAATGCGT
>DAINSR010000124.1:0-6611 GCA_036741255.1 Flavobacterium sp. | reverse complement strand
AACTCCGTTTTTCTTTGCAAACGGAAAAACTCTATCTACACTCCCTTGAAATGTGGGCAGGGTCATATTAATTTGTTTTGTATTTGTGTTTTGTGAATGTGTGGCAGTAATAGAAAGGTTTACTTGTGGGAGTGTGGGAATAGTTTTTGAATAGGAAATTGATGATGACAAATTATTATTTAAAACAGCTCCAATGTTTGCTAGGTTTAATGAATTTCTAAAATATTGACTACTAGAAACATTCACAGAAGAAGAGAATCTTGAGTTTGCTGATGCTTTTGAATCTTGACTATGACTCCACTGAATGTTGTATTGTTTAGATTTTACATAGTCAGGAAAACCTCTTTCACTTTGAATTAGATTTTCAAAGCGTAAATTTATTTTGCCACTAAAGTTATATTTGAGTGCATAACTACTTTCTGCTCGTAATCCATAACTCCCATTTGTATAATAATCTCCTAAAATGGCCAAATCATAGTACTTACTAAGGGCAAAGTAATATCCTCCGTTTTGTAAAAAATAACCTCTTTGATTACTTTGACCCGGTGTGGGCATTATAAAACCTGAAATACTCTCTTCTGACATGGGGAAATAGGCAAACGGAAGCCCAATAGGTGTGGGTACATCTGCAATAACAAGATTGGTTAGTCCGGTTACTACTTTCTTTCTGGGTACAAATTTTATCTTTTTTGATAAAAAATAATATTCAGGTTCATCAACATTTTTAGCTGTTGTAAAACGCACATCTTTCATGAAAATAACAGAATCGTTTTCTCGTTTAGATATTGCCGCTTTAATATTTAGTTCGCCTTGATTAGTTCTGGAGTTCCAGATTAAAGCTTTTTTTGTTTTGGTGTTAAATCGAATTGAATCTGGCTCAACCACATTTTCACCTTGCTTAAAAGAAGGATACTGGGTGTAGTTGCCAAGACTATCTTTTAATCGACCCGCATAAACCTCGTTTTTTTCATAATTTAATACAATAATACCAGATTTAAGCTCTATATCTTTATAATATAACTCACCCTCATCATATAAAGTCAATTCTTTTTTTTGTTGATCTATTTTTTCATATCCTTTTGCTTTTCTTAAAACAATGCCTTCTAAAAAAGGTTTCTTTTTAATAGAATCTACTTTGATTGTATCTTTTTTTGTTAATAAGTTGGTTGAATTTACTTGTAAACTGTCTTTTTTAGTGATTTTTTGCGAAAAAAGTGCCGAGTTTCCAATTGTTAGAAAAACAGAAAAAAAAACGATATGAATAGACTTTAAATACAATGAATTTATGCTATTTTTGTAATTTATGGTTTAGTTTTTGAAGTTTCAAACTTACATATATTTTTTTAAATACAGAGTTGTTTATAAAATTATAACATTCAAGATAATTTATTTATGAAATTTTTTAGGTATCCTTTCTTTTCATGGTTTGTTTTATGTTTTATGTTTCAAACAGGATATGCACAAAACGGAAAGTTTAAGGTGGTTTTAGATGCTGGGCATGGCGGTAAAGATTTTGGTGCAACTTATCATGGTAATGTAGAAAAAAACATTGCTTTAAAAACCGTTTTAAAGGTGGGTGAAATTTTAGAAAAGTACCCAGATGTAGCTGTTGTTTATACCAGAAATAAAGATGTTTTTGTAGAATTAGATGATCGAGCCACAATTGCAAATAAGTCAAAAGCTCATATTTTTATTTCCATTCATTGTAATGCTAATAAAAACTTAGCAGCTGCTGGCAACGAAACTTATGTTATGGGTATTACCAGAAATGCCTCTAATTTAGAAGTAGCTAAATTAGAAAACTCGGTAGTAACTTTAGAAGACAATTATGAAGTTAAATATGAAGGATTTGATCCAAATTTACCTGAATCTGTTTTAGGAATTTCAATTTTACAAGAAGAATATAGAGAATTGAGCGTTGACTTAGCCGCAAGAGTTCAGCAAGCGTTTACAAAAAAAACAACTTTTAAAAATAGAGGTGTTAAAGAGGCTGGATTTTTAGTTTTAAGAAAAATTACCATGCCCCGTGTTTTAATTGAAATGGGTTTTGTGTCTAATAAAGAGGAAGGTGCATTTTTAAATTCTGAAAGCGGACAAGAAAAACTTGCAGAAGCAATAGCTAACTCCATATTAGAGTATAAAAATGAATATTTTTCATCATTAGAAAAAAGTGTTTTACCTGGTATTGATAAAAAGGATGAAAAAGTAAACGAAATTGTAAAAATTAAAGAAAACAAACCAGAAAGCACCACAAAAACTAATGATGAGGTTATTATTTATAAAATTCAAATTGCGGCAAGTAAAACTAATTTAGCAACTTTACCTTCAAATTTTAAAGGATTAAGAAATATTACCAAACAAAATGAGGGTAGTTATTATAAGTATTTTTATGAAGAAACCAAACAATTTGCAGAAGCTAAAAAAAATTTAGAAACAGCAAAACAAAAGGGTTATAAATTGGCTTTTATTGTGGGTTTTAAAAACGGTGAAAAAGTAAATATTTCACAAGAGTATAAATAAACTTGGCATTAAAGTTTTTAAATAATAAATTTGCTAAAAAAGAACCATTGAAACTAACAAGAGAAATTAAAACCGCCATATTAGTAATAGCATCTATTTCACTATTTATATGGGGTTACAGCTTTTTAAAAGGAAAAGATTTATTTGTAAATTACAAAACAATATTTATCAAATATGATAATGTAGAAGGTCTTGAACCATCATCTGCCGTGTCAATAAACGGAAAATCTATTGGTAAGGTGGTTGCCATAACTTTAGATAAAAATTGGAAATCAATTGTAGAAATTCAAATTGATGGTGCTTATCCAATTTCAAAATCAAGTATTGCTCAAATTTATGCTCCAAGTCCCATTGGAGGTAAACAAATAGCAATACTTCCTGGTAAAGGAAGCGATTTAGTGCAAGATGGTGATTTTTTAAAATCAGCTTCAAAACTAGGATTGACAGATGAGCTATCTAATCAGTTAGTGCCATTAAAAGGAAAAGTAGAAACTCTTTTAAACAATACAAACGAGTTACTTGTAAATTTAAATCAGGTTTTAGATAAATCAACTCAATCTAATTTAAAAAACAGTATAGCCTCATTAGATAAAACTCTCACTGAGTTAAGTCAAATATCTAAATCGGTTAATATAATGCTTGCAGAAAACAAATCAAAATTAAACAATACTCTCACAAACATTGATAAGACGTCTGCAAATTTTGCAGCTATTTCTGACTCGTTGTCAAATGCAAATCTTGCAGCGACAGTTTCAAATTTAGAAAAAACACTTGCCTCAGTAGATAAAATAATGAGTGATTTACAAGCCGGAACTGGTACTATGGGCAAAATGTTAAAAGATGACAAGATGTACACAAACTTTACAAAAGCTTCTAAAGAACTTGAATTATTATTAGAAGATGTGCGGTTACATCCAACACGATATGTTAATGTTTCTCTTTTTGGAAAGAAAGAAAAACCTTACGTAGCTCCTTCTTCAGAAAATACAAATAAAGATTAAATAACCATAAATGAGTCTTTTAGATAATATTTTATTTGCCATAATTTTATGCATTGGAATTGGCTATTTTGCAATAAATGTAAAAAAGTTAATCCGAAATATTAAATTAGGACAAAAGGTTGATAGAGTGAACAACTCTGCTCAGCGTTTTAAAAATATGCTCCTCATTGCATTTGGTCAGTCAAAAATGATAAATCGTCCTGTGGCAGGTTTTTTACACATACTTGTTTATCTAGGATTTATTATCATAAATATTGAAGTGCTTGAAATTATAATTGATGGATTGTTTGGCACACATCGAATTTTTACGTTCTTGGGTGGTTTTTATTATTTTTTAATTGCTTCTTTTGAAATACTTGCAGTTCTAGTTTTAGTTTCAGTTTTTGTTTTTTGGACAAGACGAAATGTGTTGCACATCAAGCGCTTCATGAGTTCAGATTTAAGTGGTGCACCAAAAAATGACGCCAACATAATTTTATATTTTGAAGTAGTTCTAATGTGTTTGTTTTTAATAATGAATGCCACCGATACAGCTTTTCAAACGACAAACTCTGGAAATGTAATATCACAATTTATTGCTCCTTGGTTTTCTAGTTATTCTATTACTACTTTACATATTATAGAACGCACTTCGTGGTGGTTACATATTTGTGGTATTTTAATTTTTTTAAATTATTTATATTATTCAAAACACTTGCATATTCTTTTAGCTTTTCCAAATACTTATTTTGCTGATTTGAATGTTTTAGGTAAATTGAATAATTTAGAAAGCATTACTAATGAAGTAAAATCAATGATGAATCTGGGTGCGGAAACACAAACAAGTTCTACTGATGCTGCTAGTGTTCCGTCAAAATTTGGTGCTAGTGATGTTCACGATTTGAATTGGGTTCAACTTTTAAATGCCTATACTTGTACAGAGTGCGGTAGATGCACCTCTGCTTGTCCTGCAAATATTACGGGAAAGAAATTATCGCCCCGTAAAATAATGATGGATACTAGGGATAGATTAGAAGAAGTGGGTAGAAATATGGATAAAAATAAAGGTGTTTTTATTCAAGATAACAAATCACTATTAAATGATTACATAAGTAAGGAAGAACTGTGGGCTTGCACCTCTTGTAACGCTTGTGTAGAAGAATGCCCCATCAATATTAGTCCTTTGTCTATAATTATAGAAATGCGAAGATTTTTAGTAATGGAACAAAGTGCAGCCCCAATGTCTTTAAATAACATGATGGCGAATATTGAGAATAATGGAGCTCCTTGGCAGTATAACCAACAAGATCGATTGAACTGGAAGTGTGAAAACTAATTTTCAGATTATTAACTAAATATAAAAATTTAAATTAACATGAAAGACGAACAAATTGAAAAAAACCTTAAGGAATTAACTGTTAATGGTGAAAAGCTTAGTCCTGTTTTAGCAGAAGGTATAAAAAATTACTTGATAGACATTGACGGAACAATTTGCGATGATATTCCAAATGAAGAACCAGAACGAATGGCAACAGCTGCTGTATATCCTGATGCTTTAAAAACACTTAACAGCTGGTATGATGAAGGTCATATAATTTTCTTTTTCACATCTAGAACAGAGGCTCATCGTCAGGTAACTGAAGAATGGTTAGATAGACATGGCTTTAAATATCATGGAATGGTTATGGGTAAACCTCGTGGAGGTAATTATCATTGGATTGATAATCACTTAGTTAAAGCCACTAGATATAGAGGTAAATTTACTGATTTAATAGAAAAAGAAGTAACCATTCAGGTTTTTGATGATGAACATCATTGATTAAATTTTAGCATTACTCGTTAAAAACACCTTAAATTGTATTTTAAATGTCAGAAAGTTTAATAGTACCCACTATGGCAGAAATGCTAGCTCAAGGCAAACAGCCAGAAGTTTTGTTTTGGGTAGGTTGTTCGGGGAGTTTTGATGATCGTGCAAAAAAAATAACGAAAGCTTTTGTTCAAATTTTAAATCGTGCTAAGGTAGATTTTGCTGTATTAGGGACAGAGGAGAGTTGCACTGGTGATCCTGCAAAAAGAGCAGGAAATGAGTTTTTGTTTCAAATGCAAGCCATGACGAATATTGAAATTTTAAATGGCTACAAAGTTGGAAAAATTGTTACAGCTTGTCCGCACTGTTTTAATACCATAAAAAATGAATATCCTGAATTGGGGGGTAATTATGATGTAATGCATCATACCCAATTTTTAAAATCTTTGTTAGATGAGGGAAGACTAACTATTGAGGGTGGGCAATTTAAAGGAAAGAGAATCACGTTTCATGATCCATGTTATTTAGGGAGAGCTAATAATGTTTATGAAGCTCCAAGAAATTTAATTCAAAAATTAGACGCAGAACTTGTAGAAATGAAACGTTCCCGTTCTAAGGGATTATGTTGTGGTGCGGGTGGTGCACAAATGTTTAAAGATTCAGAATCAGGTAACAAGGAAATTAATATAGAACGAACTCAAGATGCCCTTGAAACTAAACCTAATATTATTGCAGCAGGTTGCCCTTTTTGTAATACTATGATGACTGACGGAATTAAAAATAAAGAAAAACAAGATTCTGTACAAGTGTTGGATATAGTTGAGTTAATTGCAAATGCACAAGATTTATAAGATGCAAAATTACTACTACTATTATTACTTGTAATTTATTTTTCATTTAAACAAGCACAATCAAAAAATGAATCAATAGACTCATTAAACCACTTTATAGACTGACTAAATATAACTTTTATCAAGCAACATTTTTTGTGATGCAGTCATAAAAATAATTGTTTCACAAAAATAAAATTTGACATTATCAAACAATAAAATGTACATTCCATTTAAAGATTTACCGCCCCATTCTAAAGTTTGGATTTATCAAGCCAATAGAAAATTAACTGATGCAGAGGTTGATGAGATTAGTAATGCTACTCAATTGTTTATTGAACAGTGGGCAGCACACGGAACTTCATTAGAAGCATCTTACCTTATAAAATATAATAGATTTATTATTCTTGCTGTAAATCAAGACATTCAAAAAGCAACAGGTTGTTCTATTGATAGTTCTGTTCAGTTTATTCA
>DAINSR010000123.1:0-6673 GCA_036741255.1 Flavobacterium sp. | reverse complement strand
TGGAACGTAATGGTATTCATATCATTAATCTATATAAAACAGCTGCAAAAATTGTAGAAGCAAATGAAGCTTTAAAAAAAATTGCAGCTTCTGGTAGAAAAATACTTTTTGTTGCTACCAAAAAACAAGCTAAAGATATAGTTGCAGAAAAAGCTACTGCAGCAAATATGCCTTACATCACTGAAAGATGGCCAGGTGGAATGCTTACTAACTTTATTACTATTAGAAAAGCTGTTAAAAAAATGGCTATGATTGATAGAATGAAAAAAGATGGTACATTTATAACACTTTCTAAAAAAGAAAGACTACAAGTAGATCGTCTAAGAGCAAAATTAGAAAAGAATTTAGGCTCCATAGCTGATATGACAAGATTACCTGCAGCCCTTTTTGTGGTGGATGTAAAAGCAGAACACATTGCAATAAAAGAAGCTCAAAAATTAAACATTCCAGTTTTTGCAATGGTTGATACAAACTCTGATCCTCGTGATGTAGATTATGTAATACCATCTAATGATGACGCTTCTAAATCAATTGACAAAATTTTATCTTTAGTTACAGGGGCAATAATTGAAGGATTGTCTAACAGAACTTCTGAAAGTGAGGATCAAGATGAAGCTAAGGAAACAACTCCAGTAAACACTGAAGAAGTAGCGGAAGAGGTAGTTAATGAGGAGGTAGTTACAGAATCTGACGAAACTTCAACAGAAGAATAAAACTAAATAAATGCATCATTCCAAATTCTTAAACATTAAGTATAATTAGTGTTTAGAATTTGGAATTTTTAAATTTAATAATCTAAAAAAAAATATTATGGCAACAATTACTGCTGCAGAAGTAAATAAATTAAGAACAATAACTGGTGCTGGTATGATGGACTGCAAAAAAGCATTAGTTGAAGCAGAAGGTGATTTTGATTTAGCAATTGAAAACCTTAGAAAAAAAGGTCAAAAAGTAGCAGCTAATCGTTCTGATAGAGAATCTACAGAGGGGGCTGCTATTGCTGTTGTAAATGAAAATCATACGGCTGGAGTGGTAATCACTTTAAATTGTGAGACCGACTTTGTGGGTAAAAACGAAAGTTTCATTAAATTGGCCACTGAATTAGCACATCAAGCACTTCAATTTAAAACAAAAGAAGAATTATTAGCATCAAATTTCAACGGAATTACTGTTGCAGATAAATTAATTGAACAAACTGGTGTTATTGGAGAAAAAATTGAAATTGGCTCTTTTGAAAGATTAGAAGGGGCTTTTATAGGTTCTTATATTCATGCTGGAAATAAAATTGCTACGCTCACAGCTCTATCGGCTCAGGTAGAAGGTGCAGATGAAGCAGCAAGAAATGTATCAATGCAAGCAGCGGCAATGAATCCAATTGCTCTAAACGAAGAAGGTGTTGATGCAGCAGTTATTGAAAAAGAAATTGAAATTGCAAAGGATATGTTGCGTGCCGAAGGAAAACCAGAGGCAATGCTTGATAATATTGCAAAAGGAAAACTAAATCGTTTCTTTAAAGACAACACATTAGTAAACCAAGATTATATAAAAGATAATTCATTAAGTGTTGCAGCTTATGTTAAATCTATTCATCCCGATTTAAAGGTTACAGGATTTAAAAGAGTAGCACTAGGATAGTAAATTCTTATAATCATAATTAAAAATTATTTAAAAACTTCAATTCTTAGGGTTGAAGTTTTTTTTATCTATTAAATCAAGTATTTTTGATAAAACAATAACAATGTTCCACAGAAGAAAAGATATAATTTATGTAGTGCTAGCTGGTATTTTTATCACAAATGCGTTGGTGGCAGAATTAATAGGAGGTAAACTAATTTATATTGGCAATAATGTCATGAGTTTAGGGATTTTGCCCTGGCCCATTGTATTTATAACTACGGATTTAATCAATGAATACTTTGGAGAAATGGGAGTAAAAAAATTATCATTTATTACCGCAGGATTAATTGCTTATACTTTTATTTTGTTGTTAATAGGTCTTCACATTCCTGCCGTAAAAGGAGTTGGATTAATTACAGATGATCAATTCAAGGCTGTTTTTGGTCAGAGCATGTGGATAATTGTGGGGAGTATTACTGCCTTTTTAGTTTCGCAGTTAATAGATGTTACACTTTTTCATTTTTTTAAAAACAGAACAGGAAAAAAAATGCTTTGGTTGAGAAGTACAGGTTCTACCGTTATTTCGCAATTATTTGACAGTTTTATAGTTTTAGGAATTGCTTTTTGGCTGCCTAAAAAAATCAATACTCAAACATTTATCAGTTCAGCATTAACAGGTTATTCCGTAAAACTACTCATTGCCATAGGGCTAACTCCATTAATATACTTGGGGCACAACTTTATTGACAACTATTTAAGAAAAGAAAAAAATGGAAATTAAAAAAAGATGTAATTGGTGTGAAAAAGATGACTTGTATAGAAACTATCACGATAATGAATGGGGTAAACCCGTTTATGATGATGATACATTATTTGAATTTTTAGTTTTAGAAACATTTCAGGCGGGTGTGAGTTGGCACATCATTTTAAAAAAGAGAGAACATTTTAGAAAGGCATTTTTAAACTTTGATTATAAAGCAATAGCTCATTTTGGCGACTATGAAGTTCAAGAATTAATGAAAGATGCAGGAATAATTAGAAACACTTTAAAAATAAAAGCTACTATCTCAAACGCAAAAGCGTTCATCAAAATACAGGAAGACTATGGAAGTTTTTCAAATTATATTTGGAGTTTTATAAACGGAACACCCATTGACAATAACCCAAAGACAATGCAGGAAATCCCTTCACACACACCACTTTCAGAAAAAATTAGTAAAGATTTAAAAAAGAAAGGTTTTAAGTTTATCGGACCAACGATAATGTATGCCCACATGCAAGCCACAGGAATGGTAAATGACCATGTAGAGGATTGTTTTTTAAGGCAAAAGACCTAGCTAAAAAAATATAATAGGCTTTAAATCATATAAATACCGATTATACTTCATCTGCCCAAGCATAAATTAGGTTGATATAATCTCTTAAAAATAGGTCTATATTTATGCTAACGTGTCAATACATCAGGATATTTTTTAGACATTGTAATAAATGCCAATCAAATGTATCTTAATACTAACTATGCATTAGCAATCCATTACAATCTAAAGAGATGATTAAAATATACCCTCGTCTTGAAAACTGAGGTAGCCTTTTTCTGTTATTATTATATGGTCTATAACTTGAATTTCTAATGTTTGACCAGCTTGTTTGATTTTATTTGTAATTTTTAAATCAGGTTCGCTTGCTGTGAGCCTTCCTGATGGATGGTTATGAGTCAAGATAATGCCCGTAGCATTGTGTTCAAATGCCGTTTTAAATATAAGCCTTACATCTACCACTGTTCCTGCAATGCCTCCTTTTGATAGTTGAGCTTTATATATTACTTTGTTTGAATTGTTGAGATACAAGACCCAAAACTCTTCATGAGGCAACTCGCCAATAATGGGCTGCATGATTTCAAAAACCGATTTGCTGGAACTTATTTTTTTTAGTTCAATGGTTTCCTCTACTCTGCGGCGGCGTCCTAGTTCTAAGGCTGCAGCAATGGACAGGGCTTTTGCTTCTCCAATACCTTTAAAATTTGTAAGTTGTGAAACCGACATTTTTCCTAGGGCATTTAAATTGTTTTCTGTAGATGCTAAAATGCGTTGGCAAAGTTGCACTGCACTTTCATTTTTAGATCCAGAACCAATTAAAATAGCGAGTAATTCAGAGTCTGATAAGGATGTTTTTCCTTTGAGAAGAAATTTTTCTCGTGGGCGATCATCTTCGGCCCACTTGTGGATTGGCGTGTACATAAATTTTATTTTGGCAGTTAATAAAAACAAAACTATTAAAAATATTGAAACAGTACAAGAGCTGATGATTATTTGTCATCTTTTCTTTTTCAATATACTCAATTAAAAACAATTAAAAGGTAATCTATTTGCTAACGGTCTATTTATATTAAACCCAAAATACAACTTGATGCAGTAACTATTTTGATTTGCTTTTTAAGTATTTATGGCTTCTACAATAATTGTATTATCTTTTAGCATATCTTTTAGCATATTTTCAATACCATTTTTTAAAGTAAATGTAGAAGACGGGCAACCGCTACAAGCACCTTGCAAAATGACACGCACCCGTTTTTCCTTTTTATCAAAAGAGTCAAACATAATATTGCCTCCATCAGCCTGAACAGCTGGCTTTACATATTCTTCTAAAATATTTATTATTTGTTGTGAAGTAGCATCTAGTTGATCAAAATACTCTTCTTGTAATTTTTGGCTTACTTGAGTTTTAGAAATTAAGTCTTCGTCAATAACAGTTTTGTTGTTTTCAATATAATTTTTTATGAACGTGCGAAGTTCTGTTGTAATTTCGCTCCAGTCTTTGATTTCATATTTGGTTATGGAAATGTAGTTTTCATCAAAAAAAAGTTCTTTTACAAAAGAAAACTGAAACAGTTCTCGAGCTAATGGAGAGGCGGCCGCTTCATCAATATTTTTACATTCTAAAGATGTTTTTGTCAAAAGTTTATTGCAAACAAATTTTAAAACATTTGGATTAGGGGTAGTCTCGGCATATATTGAAACTGGATTTTTCTTCGTTTCATTAGTTTCAACAGTTAAAATTTGACCTCCATTAGCAATGAAGTTATTGATTTGTTCTGCTACGCTATCTTGAACATCATCCCATTCTACAATATTATATTTTTCTATTGCAATAAAATTACCTGATATGTAAACTGTTTTAACAAATGGAAGGTAAAATAATTGTTTAGCAAGTGGTGAATTTTTTGTTTCGTCTATGTTTCTATATTCAAAACTCTGATGCTTTGTGATTAAATCGTTGAGTTCAAATTTAACAATATTAGAATTTGATGTTGTGGCTATTGTAATTACGCTCATAATTTTTTTTGCAAAATTATTAAAGTTATTGACATTTTTTGTCATTATTTAATGAAATATGATTGCTAATTTTTGGGCAATCTTTTGTTGTGCTTAATGTAGTTTTTATGAAATTATTTAAACGGATTTCGTTTATTCCATTTAGTTTTAGGTTCAAAATAATTAAATAATTGACGAATAACTTTGTTAATAAATGGATTTGAATGTTTTATAAAACCAACCATCTCTACTGGATTTGCTCCCACTGAACTTTTTATTTCTAATGCAGTTCTTGCAAAAATAATAGTGCAAAATCTTTTTTTAATTGAATAAGCAATCATATCATATAGCATATTCAAATACAGCATTTTATCGCGTTGAAAAACATCATCATACCCTAAAAAGTAGGTGTCCATTGCTTCCTTATTTTTAATTAAGGTATTAAATCCAATCATTTTACCTTTTATAAAATAGCCATAAAATAAAAAATGTTCTCCTAATGATTTCTTTAACTCATAAAAATGATTTCTTTCTAAAAAAAACGTATTAAATGATGCGTTTAATACCACATGATGATATAAATTATAGATAATTTCATTTTCTTTTTTTATGTCTTCCAGCGTTAATTTATGTTTTTCAACACCTTCCATTTTCTTTTTGGCTCTTTTATACTGATCTCTATATTTTTTTAATAAAGCTGTTACATAATCATCTTCTTTTTTCCAGTTTTTAGGAATCGTAAAAATCATGTTTGGCTGGGTAGAAAATTTGTAATAATCTTTTAAAAAAGGGGATATTTTTACTGATGTTTGCAAGTCAAAATCTTTAAAAACTGTTAAATGAATATTAATTTTAGTGGCTTTAAATTTAAGTTTTAAATCTTCAACGGCATGTTTTAAATTTTCAAAAAGTTCATTTGTAGTTATAGTTTCTAATTTTGCAAAGGCATTTTGACCTGTGAGCATATTATTACCCACAAAAAGTATATGCGAACAGTAATTTTTAAGCAAAAAGTTTATAGCCAAAGTTTTTAAAATTGTCTCTTTCTTGCCAAAAGGATTGACTAAATTCAAATTTAAAAACTGGGTTACACAAATCGCCACAAGTTCATTGTTTTTAAAAAACCCAATGAAATGACACGTCATGTTTTTCGGTGCCGATTTTTCTAGCACTAACAAATATGAAGTAGTTAAAAATATATTTTTTTGAGCAATGCAGTCCCATTCTTTAGGAAACTCTTGAACCGAATTATAAATTATGAAATTTTTAATAACATTGGTTTTCAAATGTAGATAACGAATTGGTTTTTAAAGGATTTACTTGTCTGTTACTAGGCTTTTGGAACACTTTATCTTCTTTGGTACTTGTTTGTAACAAAGTTATTGTTAATGACTAATGATTTGTAAAAATAAAAAAATGTAAAACAAAAGATAAAAATATTGAACTAAAAATTTCTTGAAGTGTATTTCTTGATACAAAAGATTTTGAAAGTTCTTTTGTGAAATATATTCTTCTTGCTAATATAGCAGGACTAACAATAATAAATATTATTAAACTACTAATTGCTAAATTCATTACATTGTCTGAAGTTGTCTAACAATGTATTTTTTACCATCTTTCTCAACTGAAAATTCTTTAGAACTATCCAGTTTTGAATATACTTGAGAAGATAAATTTCTATCAAAAACTATATTATTAACCTAACGACAATATATAGTAAATATTTTGTATATTTGTCCTATGGA
>DAINSR010000122.1:0-6696 GCA_036741255.1 Flavobacterium sp. | reverse complement strand
AAATCGGTACCATGAAGTATGTTCTGACTTGAAAGTGGATTAAAATAACTTTTACCATAGGCCAAATGATAAATAGCATCTAAAACATTTGTTTTTCCAACTCCATTTTTACCTACAAAACAATTAATTTTGACATCAAAATGACATTCCTGTTGCACTAAATTTTTATAGTTTAAAATTGAAATAGATTGTAAAAACACGGGGTAATCAGTTAAAGATTATTAGCTTAAAATGAGCTACAAATTAAAGAGTATTTTGTTTAATTTTCTATTTTTTTTATGGCTAATTCAATAAAAGTTATATTTTTGCACCACAATAATTTAATAGAAATGGCAACATATAATAAAAGAGGTTATAAAGATTCAAAATCACATGATGAGGTAGATGATTCAACTCAAAGTAAAGAAAAAGTTTATAACGGACAAAGTACTACAGCCGAGGTTTTTAAAACCCTTGATGTTCAAGCTAATAAAGCAGAAGATTGGGTAGTTAAGAACCAAAAAATTATAATGAGTTGTATTAGTATTGTCATTGCCCTGTTAGTAGCTTATTTTGCTTATGACCGTTTTATTTTAGAACCAAAAGAACAAGAAGCAGCATCAAAAATGTTTCAAGCTCAAGAATATTTTAAACAAGCTGTTGATGCCACGGTTGCTCAAGATTCTTTATTTAATTTAGCTTTAAAAGGAGGTAACGGAAAGCTAGGTTTTGAAAGTATTATAACAGAGTTTTCAGGGACAAAATCAGCTGATTTAGCTCAGTATTTTGCGGGTATGTCTTATTTAAACTTAAAAAATTATAAGAAAGCAGTAGAACATTTGCAAGAATTTTCTGCAGATGATGAAATGTTGAGACCTATTGCATTAGGAGCCATTGGCGATAGTTTTTCTGAGTTAAATAACGTTGATGAAGCATTAAACTATTATGAACAAGCTGTTGAAGCAGCAGAAAATGATTTTACCACACCACGATATTTAATGAAACAAGGAATTTTAGCAATGGCAAAAGGAAAGAATGATATTGCGTTAAAATCATTTGTAACCATTAGAGACGAATATAGTACCTCTGCAGAAGCGGCTAACATAGATGGTTATATAGCAAGACTTGAATAAATTTTATGGCAACAGAAAATAAAAATTTATCTAACTACGATAAAAATTCAATCCCAAACATGAAAGATTTTCGGTTTGGGATTGTTGTTTCAGAGTGGAACTCAGATGTAACAGAAGGACTATACAAAGGAGCCTATAATACTTTACTAGATTGTGGGGTGTTACCACAAAATGTTGTTAGACGTAATGTACCTGGAAGTTTTGAATTGGTTTTTGGAGCAAAAAAAATGCACAAAGAAGCTACTTATGATGCCATAATAGTTATAGGGAGTCTTATAAAAGGTGAAACCATGCACTTTGAATATGTCTGCGAAGGTGTAACACAAGGAATCAAAGATCTTAATTTGATGTTTGATATACCCACTATTTTTTGTTTACTAACAGATAATAACAAACAGCAATCTATTGATAGAAGCGGCGGAAAGCACGGTAACAAAGGGGTTGAAGCGGCCATTGCAGCCATCAAGATGGTAGCGTTTTAAAATTTTAATTAGTTGATTAATTCTTTTGAAATACCAACTTTATTTTTGCACACCTCTACAATAAAATTGAGCCAGTTTAAAAACATAAATTCTTATTAATCAATTATTTAAAATATAAAAAAATTACTGAACACAACTTAAAATGAAAGTATAGTGAAGTAAACACTAATCGCTTGACAAAGTAATGACTTTTAGGGCTCCATCATTGTGGTTTTACTAATATTTTTTTTTAAATTTGAATGATTAAATAATTTCAATTTTTATGTTTTTAAAATCGTTATTAAGACTACATTCTTATAGAAAATTTGATTACCAACCTAGATATTACAACGAACAAAAGGAACAGCGAGAACAACGGCTACAAGAAAAAAGACTGATAAGAGACACTGAAAAACGTATCTCGTTTAGAACGGGGTGGCATGCAGAAAGTAAAATGCATTCTTCTAGTTCTAGTAGCTTTAGAATTGCCATAATTGCTGGAGTTCTCATTTTAATTTCTTTCTTTATTTTAAGGTCGCTAAAAATAGATTTGTATTAATGTCTAAAATAAAATTATTACCAGATCATGTAGCCAATCAAATTGCAGCAGGAGAGGTGGTTCAACGCCCTTCATCTGTTGTAAAAGAACTTATTGAAAACGCCGTTGATGCTAAAGCTACAGAGATAAAATTGATTATAAAAGAGGCTGGTAAAACACTCATTCAAGTAATTGATAATGGTAGTGGTATGAGCGTAATTGATGCCCGAATGTGCTTTGATCGTCATGCTACTTCTAAAATAAATAGTGCCGAAGATTTATTTAATTTGCATACAAAAGGTTTTAGAGGCGAAGCATTAGCATCTATTGCCGCTATTGCTCATGTAGAGCTTAAAACTAAATTAGAAGATGAAGAGCTAGGAACTCATATAGTTGTAGAAGGCAGTAAAATAGTAACCCAAGATGTTGTGGTAACACCAAAAGGGACTTCTTTTTCTGTTAAAAACATGTTTTTTAATATTCCTGCTCGAAGAAAATTTTTAAAATCTGATACGGTTGAATTTAAACATATTATAGACGAGTTTCAGCGTGTTGCTTTAGCACATCCTTCTATTCATTTTGTTTTGTATAACAATGGAGAAGAAATGTACAACCTGCCGATATCTAATTATCGACAGCGAATTGTTAACTTTTTTGGTGGTAAAACTAATGATAAACTAATTCCTGTTAAAGAAAATACTGATATTGTTACCATTCACGGATTTGTATCAAAGCCAGAGTTTGCCAAGAAAAACAAAAACGAGCAGTTTTTCTTTGTTAATGACCGGTTCATTAAAAGTGGCTATTTACATCATGCAATAATGAATGCTTATGAAGGATTGCTGAAAGAAGGAATGCAACCGTCTTATTTTTTATATTTTGATGTTCCAAAACATACCATAGATATTAATATACACCCCACAAAAACTGAAATTAAATTTGATGACGAGCAGTTTATTTATGCTATTTTGCGTTCTTGCACAAAACAAAGTTTAGGGCAGTTTAATGTGTCTCCAGTACTAGATTTTAATAGAGATGCTAATTTAGATATACCTTACAATTATGCAAATAAAGAAGCTCAGATCCCTATAATTGATTATAACCAATCCTTTAATCCTTTTGAAAAATCAAATGTTAAAACTACTTATCAAAAAAAGGAATCTGCCTCATGGGAAAGTTTATATGTTGGGTTAAAGAATGACGTTACAACTAACCTTTATGAAGCTGATGAGGTAGCAACATCATTATTTGAAAACATTGAAATTGATTCTATTGAACAAAAAAACTATCAATTACAAAAAACATATATTGTTAGTACAATTAAATCGGGATTGTTAATTATTGACCAGCGAAAAGCACACCAACGAATTTTATATGAACAGTTTTTAAAAAACATGACTATTGCAAAGGCAAATAGTCAGCAATTACTTTTTCCTTTATCCATAATTATGACTACTAATGAACTCGCAACTTTAAAAGAATTGCAAGTTCAGCTCGAAGGTACTGGTTTTACTTTTGATCATTTTTCAAAAGAAAGTGTTGTTTTTTCTGGTATTCCTGTTCACGTTGATGAAGCGAATGTTGCAACTTTGTTAGATGATTTAATTGCAAATGTGCAAAATGAAATTCCACAAGATAGTTTTTCATTAAATGATGGGATTGCAAAATCAATGGCAAATAGTTTGGCCATAAAACATGGAACCCAATTAACAGCATTAGAAATAGATACAATGGTTAATGCTCTATTTGCTTGTAAGGATCCTAATTTTTCACCTTTTCAAAAACCTACATATATCACCATTTCAATGGATGAATTAGAAAAAAAATTTTCACTATGATGAATATCACTGAAACAGTAAAACAATTGTTAATTATCAATATTTTATTTTTTGTAGGAAGTCAGTTTGTCCCCATTTCTTATGATTTGCTTGCATTGCATTATTTTGAAAGCGAAAAATTTAAAATGTGGCAACCGCTTTCGTCTATGTTCATGCACGGTGGAATTATGCACATTGCTTTTAATATGTTTGCCTTATATTCTTTTGGAAGTGCTTTAGAATATAACTGGGGAGCTAAAAAATTTATCTTTTTCTATATTTCCTGCGGACTAGGAGCGTCATTATTACACTCAGCTTTTAACTATTTTGAATTTACTCAAGCTATAAAACCTTTGATAGAAAGTGGTCTTGCAAATAGTAAGATTATTAATGCGTTAAATTTACAAGAGTTTGACTTGTTCAATGGGATTATTTCTCAAGAACAATTTGACCCTATAGCCAATGTTTTTTATGGAACTGCTGTGGGTGCGTCTGGGGCTATATATGGGTTGCTTGTGGCTTTTGCTTTTTTGTATCCAAATGCTGAACTGGCGTTGATGTTTATTCCAATGCCCATAAAATCTAAATACTTTGTACCAATAATTTTAGTAATTGATTTATTTTTAGGTTTAAAAGGGAATTCTCTTTTTGGAAATGGAGGTACTGGAATTGCTCACTTTGCTCACTTAGGAGGTGCTTTGTGCGGATTTTTAATGATGTGGTATTGGAAAAAAAATGAATTTGATAACAACCGCTGGGATTAATAAATAGAAAATTACCCTAGTAACTTAAATGATTTAGTAATGAACTCTATAATTGACGATTTAAAGCATCAGTATAAATTTGGCGGAGTAACACAAAAGTTAATCTTCTGGAATATTACTATTTTTTTTATTGGAGTTATTTTGTTTTACAATTTTAAAAACGGAGTATTTGATTATCCAAGCTGGATAGCTCTTTATTCTAATTATAACCAGCTTTTATTTAAACCTTGGACGCTAATTTCATATATGTTTTTGCACGCTGGAATTGTGCATTTGTTGTTTAATTTATTGATGCTACATTTTGTGAGTAGGTTTTTTTTAACTTTTTTTAATGAAAGGCAATTACTTTCATGTTTCCTATTAGGTGGATTTTTTGCTGGATTAGTTTATGTAGTAATTTTCACATTTTTTAAACAAAACACACCAATAGTAGGGTCTAGCGGCTCTGTAATGTCTCTTTTAATTGCGGCAACAACATACGCACCCTACTATATTTTACAGGTTCCACTCGTGGGGAAGATAAAATTATGGTATGTTACAGGAATTATACTTTCATTTGATGTTTTGCAATTGTTGTTAGTAAACACAGGTGGTCATGTAGTACATTTGTCAGGAGGTTTGTTTGGGTATATTTTTGTGGTATTGTTAAAAAGTGGTATTGATGTTACAAAACCATTAAACCAAGTTTCACTTAAAAAAACATCAAAAAATAAAACCCCTTTTTCAAAAATTCATGTAAATAAAAATGTATCAAATTTTTCAAATACAAAAGCAAATATTGAACAAAAGCAAGTAGATGACATTTTAGATAAAATTAGTAAATCGGGCTATGATAGTTTATCTAAAAGCGAAAAGGAATTTCTATTTAAACTAGGAAAATAAAATTGCATGAATAAGAAATTAGGAATTAACAAATTGATGCGTTTTCTAAATTTAGTTGTTTTTGCAATTACTATTGTTGCATACATACTGCCATTTTTAGCACCAAAGTTGTTTCCGTTTTTAAGCGTGTTATCACTTTTAGTTCCTTTTTTTTTAATAATTAATGTCCTCTTTTTTATTTATTGGTTGGTACAATTAAAAAAATACATTGCCATTTCTGGAGTTGTTTTGTTAATAGGAATTACATTTATCAATAAGTTTTATAAGTTTTCAGAACTAAATTCTCCTGTTTCTAAAAACGATTTTACAATAATGAGCTATAATGTAAGATTGTTTAATTTGTTTGAATGGATCCCTATACAAGATGTACCCATTCAAATTACTAATTTTGTTAAAGCACAAAACCCAGATATTTTATGTATTCAAGAGTTTTCTCCAGTAAAAGCTATAAATTTTAAACAATATCCATATCAGTATATTAATGTTGAAGGAAATACAAATAAATATGGACAGGCAATTTATTCAAGATTTAAGATAATCAATAGAGGGCAAATACCGTTTCCTAATTCATCAAACAAAGTAATTTTTGTTGATATATTAAAAAATAATGATACAATTAGAGTATATAGTATGCATTTACAATCGGTCAAAATTAGTACAGACATACATAATAATAACATAGATGAAGAAAAATCAAAATTTATTTTTAAAAGAATTAGTGAGGCATTTAAAGAGCAACAGTTTCAAGCAGAATTGATTAAAAAAAGTGTAGCCAACTGCAAATTACCAGTTATCATTTGTGGTGATATGAACAACAGTGCTTATTCTTATGTTTATAGAAGTATTAAAGGAGATTTAAAAGACGCATTTGAGGAAGCAGGAAAAGGATTTGGTACCTCCTACAATTTTAAATATTATCCCGCTAGAATAGATTATTTTTTAGTTGAAAAAGAATTTGAAGTAAAACAATATCAATCTTTTGACTCAATATTTTTTAGTGATCACTTTCCCCTTTCAACAAGGTTAGAATTAAAAAGGGAAAAGTGATTTTTTAGAATTTTGTTCAAATAATTAGGGTCTGCTGAAAAACTCAATATTCTTTTTCAAATGATTGAATTAATT
>DAINSR010000121.1:0-6708 GCA_036741255.1 Flavobacterium sp. | reverse complement strand
ATTTATCTTTTTAGGTAATTCTTTTTTTGAGGTGCTATTTTGTTTTTGTCATAGATATTTATCATGATTTTTAAAGCACTAAGTCTATTTGATTCTTTTTCAGAAGCTACTCTACAAAAAAAAACAAAAAAGACATCACAAAAATGTTGCAATAGAAATTGATTACCTAATTACCATTGAAGCACATTTTTTTAAAAACACATTTATTTAGGGATTATTCTTGGTTATACTACAAGTTATTAAAAACTGATCTAAATGTAACCAATGAAAAATTAATAATGGTAAATCAAAAAATAATTAATCGGAAAATTTTAGTTTGTTTTTTGTCATAAATTTGTTTTAATTTTGCAAAATAAATAAGTAGAGATGAATAATAAATCAAAATTTGGCTTTTTACTATTATTAGTAATTGTGGTTTCGTGTGTAAAAAATCCGTTTACAGGAAAAAACACCATGGCACTACCAGGGACAGGAAACAGTTCGTTATTTCCTATGGCATTTGCACAATATGAACAGTTTCTGTCTGAAAATAAGGTAGTTACAGGTACAAAAGACGCTGCAAGAATTGAGAATGTTGGTTTAAAAATTAAAACTGCTGCAGAAAAATATTTAACAGCAAATGGACAGGCAGACTATTTAAAAGATTATAAATGGGAGTATAAATTAGTTCAAGATCCTTCATTAAACGCATGGTGTATGCCAGGTGGAAAAATTGTATTTTATACTGGAATTTTACCCGTTTGTAAAGATGATGCGGGTATTGCTGCCGTTATGGGACATGAAGTGGCTCACGCTTTAGCAAATCACGGTCAGCAAAGAATGAGTGCGGGTTTGCTACAACAATTAGGACAGATGGGTGTGGCTGTTGCTGTTGGCGGAAAAAGTCAAGAAACACAAGCACTTGTAATGCAAGCTTATGGTATTGGAACTCAAGTGGGGGGTATGTTGCCATTTAGTCGTGCTCACGAAAGTGAAGCTGATATGATAGGGCTAACATTAATGGCAATTGCAGGATATAATCCAGTGAACGCAGTAGCTTTATGGGAACGAATGTCTGCTAATTCTGATGGAAATGCTCCTCCAGAAATTTTAAGTACACACCCCAGTAATCAAACACGAATTAAAGAATTAAATGCTCTTATTCCTCAGGCAAAAAAGGAAGCAGCAAAGTTTGGCGTTACTTTTAAATAAGAGTCAAAAAATAAAAGCTATTTTTAAAGTCCCAATGTGGGACTTTTTTATTATTTAAGTATGGATTTACAAAAAGGAAGTAGAACATTAGGGAATGCGTGGGCATTTTATGATTGGGCAAATTCGGTTTATAGTTTGGTAATTTCATCTGCTATATTTCCCATTTACTATGGTTTGTTATTCAAAATTACAAACAGCACTCATGTTCTTTTTCTAGGTTTTGAAATAAAAAACACAGCACTCATTAGTTTTGTAACGGCAATGGCTTTTTTTGTTGTAGCCATTTTATCGCCCTTACTTTCTGGAATTGCAGATGTTATGGGTAATAAAAAAAGATTCATGCAATTTTTTTGTTATTTAGGTGCTTTCTCATGCATTGGATTGTCTTATTTTTCATTAGAAAACTTGTATTTTGGAATACTTTGTTTCTTTTTTGGTTTGATTGGATTTTGGGGAAGTTTAGTATTTTATAATTCATATTTACCAGATATTGCCTACAAAAATCAACAGGATACACTAAGTGCAAAAGGCTATTCACTAGGTTATTTGGGCAGTGTTATATTACTTTTATTCAATTTAACAATGGTAATGAATCCGGAGTGGTTTGGTTTTGATACATCAATCTCAAAACGCATATTAGAAAACGGAACTTCAATGGATATTTTTCAAGCCCTTGAACTTGCAAAGACAAATGCCTCGTTAAAAGCCATGCAATATTCTTTTATTTCAGTGGGTATTTGGTGGATTGTTTTTAGTCAATATACTTTTTATTATTTGCCAAAGAATAATCAACAAAGAAAACTATCTAAAAATGTAATTTTTAGTGGCTACAAAGAGCTTAATAAAGTATGGAATGAACTAGGTCAGAATTTACTACTAAAAAAATATTTACGCAGTTTTTTTGTATATAGCATGGCGGTTCAAACAGTTATGCTAGTGGCAACTTATTTTGGGGAGCAAGAAATAGAATGGCAATCAAATAGTCAAAGAACAATGGGCTTAATAGTTAGTATTTTAGTTATTCAACTTGTTGCTGTTTTAGGGGCTATTCTTACATCAAAATTGTCAGAAAAAATAGGTAACATAAAAACGTTATTGATAATAAACTCTATTTGGATTGTGATTTGTTGCTACGCTTTTTTTGTGGTTAGCCCAGTTCAATTTTATATAACGGCTGGTATTGTGGGTTTAGTTATGGGGGGTATTCAGTCACTTTCTAGGTCAACATATTCTAAATTTTTACCCACAACTAATGATACAACTTCCTATTTTAGTTTTTATGATGTTGCTGAAAAAATAGGTATTGTTATTGGGATGGGAATTTTTGCAAGTATCGACCAGTTATCGGGGTCTATGCGAAATGCTATTTTGTTTTTAACCTTATTTTTTATAATGGGAGTTGTTTTATTAGTAAAAGTTGAAAGGTTAGAATCCCAAAAATAAAATTTGTGATGTAGAGAATGTCTGCTTATTTTGAGGGAAAAAAGGATTTAGTAGAAAAATTCAATTATCAAAACTGCTTTTTTCAAGCGGAATTACCACAAATCAAACCGCATTTGTATAATAGATTATATAATTTTATATTCGCAAATGCGTTATTATTGCTCATGCAACGTTTGTTATGCTAAAAAAAGGAGTTGTTATTATTATTATTTTACAATCAAGTTTTTGTTTTACACAAATAGGGGGCAAATACGTATATCAATTTCTCAATCTTGCACAATCACCCAGACAAGCAGCACTTGGTGGAAAAACCGTAACTGTTGTTGATTATGATGTAAATCAAGCGTTTTACAATCCGGCAACAATTAATTCAAAAATGGACAATCATTTAGCAACAAGTTATGGAAGTTATTATGGTGAAGTTTCTTATGGAACTGCGGCTTACGCTTATACCTATGATAGGCATTTAGAAACATTTCATGTTGGCGTAAGCTATATTAACTACGGAAAATTTGAACGAAGAGACGAAATAGGAAATATTGAGGGGGAGTTTACAGGTAGTGAGGTGGCAGTATCTTTTGGGTATGCAAAAAATATACCTTATTCAGATTTTTATGTGGGTGCTAATGCTAAACTTATTTCCTCTAGTTTAGAGTCTTATAGCTCTTTTGGAGCGGCTGTAGATTTGGGTATTTTGTATATAGATGAACCAAATGATATAAACTATGGATTAGCAATAAGAAATTTAGGTATTCAAATAAAACCCTATTCTGATACTAACGAAAAACTTCCCCTAGCAATAGATTTTGGAATATCACAACTTATGGAAAATGTACCCATTAGATGGCATTTTACTATGGAAAATTTACAACAATGGAATATTGCATTTTCAAATCCTAATAGATCCCAAACTTCTTTAGACGGCTCTGTTCAAAAAGAAAAAGTATCATTTTTTAATAATGCTTTGCGTCACATGATTATTGGAGCCGAGTTGTTTCCTGAAAAAGGGTTTAACATTAGGTTAGGCTATAATTATAGACGTGCCGAAGAGTTGCGTATTTTACAACAACGAAATTTTTCCGGATTGTCTGTGGGTATAGGGATAAAGTTTGGTACTTTTAAGTTTGATTATTCCTATTCAAGATATACAGCTGCTGCAAATACTAGCCTTTTTGGATTAACGATTAATTTTCAGTAAGATAATATTAGTCTAAGTTGAATTAAAAGCAATCAAATTTAAAATTAATATCTTTGATGTCTTGAATTAAAAATAACAAATTGAAAAAAATTACAATAGCCATAGACGGATTTTCATCAACAGGTAAAAGTACCCTAGCCAAGCAACTAGCCAAGCAATTAGGTTACATTTATGTTGATACTGGAGCCATGTATAGAGCCGTAACTTTTTATGCAATGATAAAAGGCTATGTTTTTGAAAATCATTTAGATAAAGAAAATCTAGTGCATGATTTGCCACACATAAAATTAGAATTTCATTTTAATGAAACTCTTGGTTTTGCAGAAATTTTTTTGAATGATAGTAATGTAGAAAAACAAATTAGAACCTTAGAGGTTTCTAAATTTGTGAGTTTAGTTTCAGAAATTTCAGAAGTTCGAAGTAAGTTAGTAACTCTTCAAAAAGAAATAGGAAAAAATAAAGGCGTGGTAATGGATGGCAGAGATATTGGTACGGTTGTTTTTCCAAATGCTGAGTTAAAGTTATTTATGACCTCTAGTGCACAAACAAGAGCAGAAAGACGTTTTAAGGAACTTATTGAAAATGGTCAAAAAGTAAACTTTGATGAGGTTCTAAAAAACGTTCAACAACGCGATTTTATAGATTCAAACAGAAAGGATTCTCCTTTATTAAAAGCCTCAGATGCCATTGAAATTGATAATTCTAAAATGACCAAACAAGAACAATTTGAATTGGTCTTGCAACTGGTTCAAAACAAAATTTAAAATTTTTAGTTATAATTGATTTTTAATTTTGATTAATTCAAAATTACCCTGCCCTTTTTTATAGATTTTTCTCTTGTAACTATTGTTACTTCACAAATAATTATTACTTTTGCAAGCCTTTTGGTAGAAATGAGTTTCCACTGGGTATCAAAAAATTACAAAATCACTTCTAGCGTTTTATCTACATTAGAAACTCATTAAAAACGCAGAATACAAATTTTATTATCAGCATGTCTGAAACAACAAAAACACAAGAACAGTTTTTAGCAGAATTTAATTGGCACAACTATGCAGAAGGTATAGATGTGGTAGATGAAAAAAACTTACAAGAATTTGAAGATTTAGTTACAAAAACGTTCATCGACACAAAAGATGAAGAGGTAGTTCAGGGGGTAGTAGTTAGAATTACAGATAGAGATGCTATCGTAGATATTAATGCTAAGTCAGAGGGCGTAATTTCTTTAAATGAATTTCGTTACAATCCAAATTTGAAAGTTGGTGACAAAGTAGAAGTTTTAATTGATATTCGCGAAGACAAAACCGGTCAGCTTGTATTATCTCACAGAAAAGCAAGAACAATTAAAGCTTGGGATAGAGTAATAGCAGCAAATGAAACAGGCGAAATTGTAAACGGTTTTGTAAAATGCAGAACAAAAGGTGGTATGATTGTAGATGTTTTTGGAATTGAAGCATTCTTACCAGGTTCTCAAATTGATGTAAAACCAATTCGTGATTATGATCAGTATGTGAATAAAACAATGGAATTTAAAGTAGTTAAAATTAACCACGAATTTAAAAACGTTGTAGTTTCTCACAAGGCTCTTATTGAAGCAGATATTGAAGTTCAGAAAAAAGAAATCATAGGTCAATTAGAAAAAGGACAAGTATTAGAAGGTGTGGTTAAAAATATCACTTCTTATGGTGTGTTTATAGATTTAGGTGGCGTAGATGGATTAATTCACATCACAGATTTATCTTGGTCTAGAATCAATCATCCGAGTGAAGTTTTAGAATTAGATCAAAAATTAAATGTTGTTATTCTTGATTTTGATGATGAAAAAACAAGAATTCAATTAGGTTTAAAACAATTAAACGCACATCCTTGGGATGCTTTAGCGGCTGATTTAGCTATTGGTGATAAAGTAAAAGGTAAAGTTGTTGTTATTGCAGATTATGGAGCATTTGTGGAGGTAGCTGAAGGAGTTGAAGGACTTATACATGTTTCTGAAATGTCATGGTCAACTCACTTGCGTTCTGCTCAAGATTTTATGAAAATTGGAGATGAGGTTGAAGCGGTTGTTTTAACACTTGATAGAGATGATAGAAAAATGTCGTTAGGTATCAAGCAAATGACTCAAGACCCATGGACAGATATTACATCTAAATTCCCAGTAGGTTCTACACACAAAGGTATTGTTAGAAACTTTACAAATTTTGGTGTGTTTGTTGAATTAGAAGAAGGAATTGACGGTTTAGTATATATATCAGATTTATCTTGGACTAAGAAAATTAAGCATCCTTCTGAAGTTTTAACCGTTGGCGATACTATTGATGTTGTTGTTTTAGAGCTTGATGTTGAAGGTCGCAAATTGTCTTTAGGACACAAACAAACCACTTCTAATCCTTGGGATAATTATGAAGAAGCATTTGCGGTAGGAACTATTCATAGTGGCGAAATTTTAGAAATTGTGGACAAAGGTGCAACGGTAGAATTTGGTGCTGATATTGTTGCTTTTATACCCACTCGTCATTTAGAAAAAGAAGACGGAAAAAAATTGAAAAAAGGAGAAACTGCTGAATTTAAAGTTATTGAATTTAACAAAGAATTTAAAAGAGTAGTTGCTTCACACACTTTAATTTTTAGAGAAGAAGAAGAAAAAAATGTTAAAGCGGCTGCCGAAGTAACCTCTTCTAGCAATAATGCAGAAAAATCTACACTAGGCGACATAGATGCTCTAGCTGATTTAAAAGCTGCAATGGAGAAAAAAGAAAAAAAATAATTTTCTGTTTTTTTTAAAATCAAAAGCCCTATTTTTTTAGGGCTTTTCTTTTTTATAGGCTTAAATCCGCAAGCTAGTTAATCGGTAAGGGTAAAAAGTCAACCACCCATCA
>DAINSR010000120.1:3335-6751 GCA_036741255.1 Flavobacterium sp. | reverse complement strand
TTTCTACTGCTACGCAGTTGGATTTTTAAACTCAAAATTAGTGAATTTTCTCTAATGCGTAATTTGGGTTTAATGCAAATATTTCAAATAGAAACAAAAAATACAACACCAGTTGCATCGTTTAAAAAATTAGTTAAATTTGGTTGAAATTATAAATTTTTAATTTTGGAACACATTAATATTCTTCATTTAGATACAAACCATCCGCTGTTATTAGAGCAGTTAAAACAATTGGGCTTTAAAAATCATACCGACTATACCTCATCAAAACAAGAAATTGAGGCTAAAATGCACAACTATCAAGGCATTGTCATTAGAAGCCGTTTTAAAATAGATAAAGCATTTATAGACAAAGCCACAAATCTAAAATTTATAGCCCGTGTGGGTGCAGGTTTAGAAAGTATTGATTGTGAATATGCTGCATCAAAAAACATACACTTAATTGCTGCTCCAGAAGGAAATAGAAACGCTGTGGCAGAGCACACACTTGGAATGTTGCTATCGCTTTTTAATAATCTCAACGAGGCAAATGCCCAAGTAAAAAATGGGTTGTGGAACAGAGAATCAAACAGAGGTCATGAACTTGACGGAAAAACAGTTGGCATTATTGGATATGGTAATATGGGAAAAGCATTTGCAAAAAAATTAAAAGGTTTTGATGTTACTGTTTTGTTTTATGATATTCAAGAAAATATAGCAGACACAAATGCAAGACAAGTGAGCCTTCAGGAACTTCAAGAAAAAACAGATGTTTTAAGTTTACATGTGCCATGGACACCCTTAACAGATAAACTGATCAATACATCTTTTATAAATGCGTTTCAAAAACCTTTTTGGTTACTCAACACCGCACGGGGGAAATGTGTGGACACCGCTAGTTTAGTTGAAGCTTTAAAAAGTAAGAAAATTTTAGGTGCGGGATTAGATGTTTTAGAATATGAAAAACTATCCTTTGAAAACTTATTTGATTCTAAAAATAAAAACTCCGATTTTGATTATTTAAAAAGTGCTCAAAACGTTTTATTGACCCCCCACATAGCAGGCTGGACGTTTGAAAGTCATGAAAAATTAGCTCAAACCATTGTAAACAAAATAAAACAATTGTTTGTACAAACGTCTTGAAAAGTATTCTAAATCAAAAAAATAAAAGAAGCTTTAACCACTTAAATAAAAAACAGTTATTTTTACAAAATCAAACAAAACTAATACAAATAAAAAATGGAAGCACAAAAAGTTGATATGTTTATGATGACTAATTCAAAATTTTTTGAAGGACATCATTTAAACACAGTGAGAGATAGACTACTATTAATGGATGACGACAAGTGGCCTAACTTGCAATTCATACAATTTAAAGACCCTACAACAGCCCTTTTAATCTCAATTTTTGCAGGAGTTTATGGTATTGACCGTTTTTACATAGGCGACACTGGCATGGGTATAGGAAAATTGTTAACCTGTGGCGGACTAGGTATCTGGGCAATTGTAGATTGGTTTCTTATTCAAGGGGCAACTAAAGAAAAAAATATGGAACAGTTGAATAAAGCATTTCAATAAAATGACAAAAAACAAGTTATATTCAATGATTTTTATAGCTTGTTTAATAGGATATGGCTGGTTGTTTTTTTCGTGGCATCATTATCAAATTCAAAATAAGGAATTAACTCTTTGTTTGTTTAAAAAGGCAACCACAATTCCATGCCCTTCTTGTGGCACTACAAGAGCGGTTATCGAAATTTTTAAAGGAAATTTTTTTAATTCCTTTGTAATCAACCCTTTTGGCGTACTCGTTGCTTCAATTATGATTATTTGTCCCCCTTGGATGTCTTATGATTTTATCTTCAAAAAAAACTCTTTTTATCAATTTTATCAAAAAACCGAATTGTTTTTAAGAACGAAAATAATTGCCATTCCATTAATTATTTTAGTAATCGCAAACTGGATTTGGAACATAAATAAAAACTTATGATTACAACTGCTGAGTTTCATTATCAACCACATGATTCAGAAATGGAGCGTGCTTCAAATAGCTATTTAATGTCGTTAGTGGCATTAATAGGCGGTTTGCCATTGCCCATTTTTAATTTATTAGCCACACTTTTCTTTTTTATGGGCAATAGAAAAAGTACGCCGTTTGTAAAATGGCATTGTACTCAGGCTTTACTATCACAATTAGGACTTTTCTTTTTCAATAGTTTTGGGTTTTGGTGGACGGTTTCTGTCATTTTTCAAGACAATCTTGCATCAAACTACTACATTGCTTATATGATAACTATAGTTTTGTTTAATATAATAGAGTTTATTTCTACCTTAGTTTTAGCCACAAAAACACGAAAAGGAGAGCATGCAAAACTCTTCTTTTTTTCTGAAGTAACTGATTTAATTTGTAAAAAATGAAAACACTTTTAAAAGGTTTGTCGGTTATAATTATATTTTTTGGAACTTGGCTTTCATTATCACAACTAGACTTTGTTTCTATTTTTAAAATTAAAGAAGTTAAGACATCAACAGAAAGTAAATTGGGCGGTTTAATTTGGAAACAAATAGAAAGAACAGAAGAAGTTATTCACAACAATTCAATTGTGGCTACTTTAGATTCATTATTGCTCCCATTGTGCAAAGAAAATTCTATTGAGCGTGATAGTTTAAAAGTTCACATCATTAAAAAAGATGAGGTAAACGCTTTTGCTATGCCAAATAATCATTTAGTGATTTATACAGGGCTAATAGAAGCAACAAAAAACGAGGAGGCATTACTGGGTGTTTTGGGACACGAAATAGCACATATAGAAAAAAATCATGTAATGAAAAAACTTTCTAAAGAAATTGGTTTTTCTGTGTTGCTCTCTATAACGGGTTCTAATGCCACAATGATAAAAGAAATTCTTAAAACCATAAGCTCCTCTGCTTATGATAGAAATCTAGAATTAGAAGCTGATATACAAAGTGTAAATTATATGCTAAATGCAAACATAAACCCTAAACCATTTGCAGATTTTATGTATGATCTATCTATTGACAATGAATTACATAAATATACTTATTGGATAACCACACATCCTGAGTCTGAGGAGAGAGCCAAAATTATTTTAAATAAAATAAAAGGTAAACCAACAAAATCAATAAAAATTCTTACAAATAAGAGT
Organism: Flavobacterium sp.; assembly: GCA_036741255.1. Lineage (GTDB taxonomy): Bacteria > Bacteroidota > Bacteroidia > Flavobacteriales > Flavobacteriaceae > Flavobacterium. Next base: position 3,605 of record DAINSR010000120.1, on the reverse strand, counting down.
TGGCAAAACTTTAAAAAACAAGTAAAAGCTTACTAATTGAATTTGACCCAAAATCAGGAATGATACTTAAAAAAACTTATTAATTTCTTTGATTTAGAAGATTATTCTTGGGGTAACCCCACAACCACAAGACAGGAAAAAATATTTTCACCATTAATTATTTGTCATTTCTTTATACAACCGCATTACATCTTCTTCTTTAAAAAGTTGTGTTCCATCGTTCATAGTAGCAGCCGTTCCACAACAAACGCCCATTTGTATAACTTCTTT
>DAINSR010000120.1:2281-3325 GCA_036741255.1 Flavobacterium sp. | reverse complement strand
TCTTTTAGCGTTTTCTTTTGAGATAATGCCCACACCATGCCTCCCACCATGCTATCACCAGCTCCCACAGTACTTTTCTTTTCTACAAGAGGTGCCTTTACAAAATGTGTTTCGTTTTCAGAAACTAAAATGGCTCCCACTTCTCCAAGAGAAACAACCACTATTTCAGCACTTTTGTTTCTAATGAGTTGCTGAGCTGCACTTTCAACTTCAGAAAGCTCTAAATGAGCCACTCCTAGCATTTTTGCTAGTTCCACAATGTTTGGTTTTATCAAAAAAACTCCCGTTTCTATAACTTTGTGTAAAGACGCACCTGAGGTGTCCACCACAACTTTTGTATTTGCTCCTTTTGCTATTATGGCTATTTGTTGGTAAAAATTTGGATTCAATCCTTCATTTAAACTACCACTAAGCACTAAAAAATCTACTTTCAAATTTCTTATAACAGCTTCTATCTCGTTTATTTCTGAGGCTAGCAATTCACTACCCGGAAAGCCAAATCGATACTGAGCCATACTTTTATTTTCTACGGCAATAAAATTTTCTCGAGTTTCGTTTTTTGTTTTAATAACAATACTTTCAAATTTTTCTTTTGCAATTAACCCCTCTAACATTTCACCCGTATAACCGCCAGAAGTAAACACACAGGTAGATGATTTGCCTAGTTTTGATAAGGCTTTAGAAACATTAATTCCACCGCCTCCAGCATCATATCTGGGCTTGTTACATCTAATTTTTTGTTCAGCAATTAGTCCTGTAAAGTGTGTAGATTTATCCACTGAAGGGTTTATGGTAAGTGTAGCAATTGTAGTCATATTTATTTTTAATTTTTGAAGCTTTAAAGATATAAAAAACATTAAAACAGCAAACATAAATTGCAATCCTTTTTAAAAAACCCACAAAAACATATCTTTGTATCAAACAAAATGTAACATGATAGAAGATAAAAATCCAAAAAAAACAAATGTTTCAGAACTAGGCGAGTTTGGGCTCATTGAACATTTGACAAAACAATTTCAAGTAAAACAAAAATCTACCCTAAAA
>DAINSR010000120.1:0-2271 GCA_036741255.1 Flavobacterium sp. | reverse complement strand
TGGCGACGATGCTGCCATACTAGATTTTGGAAATAAAAAAGCAGTTGTTTCTACTGATTTACTAATTGAAGGCGTTCATTTTGATTTAAGCTACATGCCTCTCAAGCATCTTGGTTATAAAGCCGTTGTAGCAAATTTGTCCGATATCTATGCCATGAATGCCACCCCCACTCAAATAACAGTTTCTATTGCGGTTTCTAATCGTTTTCCTGTGGAGGCACTAGAAGAATTGTTTGCGGGTATTGCACTAGCAGCAGAAATTTATAAAGTAGATGTAGTTGGCGGAGACACCACCTCATCTCAAAAAGGAATGATACTTTCCATAACAGCCATTGGTCAGGCACACAAAACTGAAATTGTATATAGAAATGGGGCTAAAGACACTAATTTAATTGTTGTTACCGGAGACATAGGAGCTGCATACATGGGGTTGCAAGTGCTAGAACGAGAAAAACAAGTCTTTCAAGTGAATCCTAATAATCAGCCCGATTTAGAGCCTTACACTTATCTTATTGAACGCCAATTAAAACCCGAAGCCCGAAAAGATATTAAAGAATTGTTAGAAAAACTAGAGGTAAAACCCACCTCTATGATTGATATTTCTGATGGTCTTTCATCTGAATTAATGCACATTTGCAAACAAAGTCAAGTGGGGTGCAATTTATATGAAGAAAAAATTCCGCTTGATCCCCAACTCATCAATGCTTGCGAAGAATTTAATATAGACAGCACCACCATAGCCATTAATGGAGGCGAAGATTATGAACTGCTTTTTACCATTAAACTTGAAGATTATGAAAAAATTAAGGCAAATCCTAATTTAACCGTTATAGGACACATTGTGCCAGAAATAGAAGGTATGCACCTCATTACTAGAAGCAACACAAAAATTGCCCTAAAAGCAAAAGGCTGGAATGCCTTAAAACAAGAATAATAATTTGGGCGTTACCACAAGGGTCAGGCTTTTCGCTATATCTTTTGTTCCACTAGCGTTTCACAAAAGGATGCCGCTACAATCCTTAACGCAAACCTATTGTGTTTATACAAATGAAATCAGCTTATGCAGCATGGTTAATTCTATTTTGAAGGACTATTTATTTTTGTGTTGCATATATATTAAGATTCAATTGTAAAGTTTTTCAAACAGTAATATATTGCAAAATACATTTACCTCTTTGAGCCACTTTGTGATAAAACTTTGTGTAATTTTGTAAAAAACATCCATTGTAAAAAAATAACTCCATTTAATTTAAAAGATAATTAATTACTGAAACATAATAAAAGCTTACAATTACCTTTTCAACTCTTAATTTAACACTAAACTCAAGATAATCATCAATATATAATGTCTTTTACTTATCCTAAAAACGAAAAACTTAAAAGCAAAAAAACAATAGATATACTTTTTACTAAAGGAAAATCAGTATCTAAATATCCCTTGCGTTTAGTTTTTGTAGAGCATGAGTTGGCAGAAAATCAAATGATACAAATGGGAGTTTCTGTTTCAAAAAAATATTTCAAAAAAGCGGTTGACAGAAATTATTTTAAGCGTGTTTTGAGAGAGTGTTATCGATTAAATAAGCACATTTTAATTGAAAATATAAACAAACCTTTTGCATTTATGTTTTTTTATCAAACAAAAGAGCAATTAAATTTTCATGAAATTAATGCAAAAACTATAGAGCTATTTGAAAAATTTGTAGAAAATGTTAATAAAGCTTAACGCAGGTTCACTTTTTGTTTAATAATAATTACATTCGTATATCATTTATTTAATTCCGTCTTATGAAGTCGTTTTTTAGAAAAAAAATAATTCTTCCTCTTGTTGCATTTTTCTTTTCGCTTATTGGGGCTAGTTTTAAAAGTGATTTTTTTGAATTGGCAAAGCAAATTGAAATATTCACAAGTTTATTTAAAACAGTAAATCAAAACTATGTAGATGAAATAAATCCTGCAGATTTAATGGATAAAGGCATCAAAAGCATGTTAAAAGAACTAGATCCATACACGGTTTTTATAAACGAACAAGATGTAATTAAATTTAAAATTAACAACACCGGCGAATATACCGGAATAGGGGCTCTTATAACACGAAAAGAAGACAAAATTATTTTAAAAGAGGTTTATAAAAACTTTCCTGCAGACAAAGCCGGATTAAAAGCTGGTGACGAAATTATTCAAATAGACGACATTGAATTAAAAGATTTTAAAGATGATGCCGCCCAATTGTTACAAGGTGTCAAAAATAAAAAAGTTTACTTGTTATATCTT
>DAINSR010000119.1:0-6844 GCA_036741255.1 Flavobacterium sp. | reverse complement strand
CGGGTATCATTAAGTCCAAGAAGCTCTGTACCATACTTAATTTTGTCCATATTTTTAACGGAATTTCTGAAATTAAAACACCATTTATTTCTGATAGTTTTATGGTATTCGTTTTCCAAATCTTTATTTCTATTTTATCATTTTCTAAATTGTTGTCCTCATAAATTAAACCAGTAAGATTTTTATTAAGTTGATTTTCAATTTCTTTTACAGAAATTTCTAAAGGCATAGAAATAATAGAGGTTTTGTTTTATAAGCCATTGGATTGTCGTCTGAAGGTAAGGGTTTTAAGGCTTCGATTTTTTTTGTAGTTGAACAAGACGATAAAAGAAGACTACTAACTAAAATAAAAAGGGCTAATATAATTTTCATTTAATACTTTATTGTTTTTCAACAGGTTACTTCTTTTAATTTTGTGTTGCGGTTTCTGTTTTTAAATACAAGTGTATAAAATTAAATACAATTAGACTTTAAATCATATCTTTATAATGCCTTAATATCTAAAACATTTATGCAATCAAAATTTGTGTTATATGCCTAAATCAAGATTGTAAGATATTTTTAGGGCTATATTATCTTCAAAATTAGATAATTGATAATTTCCATATCGATAAAATATTACCAGTCCAAAGCCTTTAAATAGTTTATTACATTCTATACCACTCTCAAAAAAGCCTTTTTCTAAAGAGCTAAATGGAAGTCCTGTGTGATTTTGTGGATTTCTAACACTCCCAATAGCCATTCTTGATACAATTGTAAACTCTGGGTTTAATTTGTAGCCAATATTTATTTTATTAAAGGTGTGTTTGAGTTGCACAGAAACATATTTGTCTGAAAAAAACTCATTATAATACATGGTTTCAAAACTATTTCTACCAGCAAAAGTAATTCGTTTTAAAATAGCATCTTTATTCAAGTTGTTAGGGGCAATTGCATATAATTGGGTTAACGGTATAGCTCCAAAAGCTAAGCCCATTTGAAATAAAAATGAACTTTTTTGTCCTGATAAATACGGAATTTCGTAATAGGTTTTAAAATCAATTTTAGTAAAATCAAAATCGTTTGCAAGTATATGAGGAATAGTTTGTGTAATTTGAAGAGAAAATTTAGGATGTCTTTTTTCAATTTCAATTTTCCCTAATGGTGTTTGCATAAAGTTGCTAAATGGATTCCATTGAATGGCAAACTGCATTAATGTACTGCTATAATTAGTAAATGATTTTTGGTTATTAATAAACGTATAATCAAACAAAGGTGTGATTTTAGTTTGAGAAACAGAGAAAAAAGTTGATGTTTTTGGGATCATTTTACTTTCTATTGACACTGTGGCTGCCCTGTTGTTATAAAAAGTAGAAATATTAAACGGACGAGGGTCATACACTCTAAATCGTTTGCTATCAGTTGCAAAAGTAGTTTGCCCAATTTCGCTTAAGTCATCATTATATGAAGCACTCAACCAGGTTTCATTTTCTTTATCAATTAAATAAGAAGGAGTAATGCCGTACTTAAAAGCAGCATCTTTTAATCCATAAGCTCCATAAAAAGCTATTTTATAATGGTTTGAAACTTTAGTATTTGTAACGGCTCCAAGCCCAAATCTAAATCCTTCAAAGTTATTGAATTTGATAATGCTTCGCAGGTCAATATCTACTAGGCTAAAGGGTAAATAACCATCTATGATTTTTTTTCCTAAAATAATTTTTCGCTCTATATTACTAGAATGTATCAAACTATCTAAAGAGGAGTAGGTCTTAATTTTTCTAACGTCTAAAGTGTCTTTTTCAATTTTGTGCCAGTAAGTTTCTGGTTTTTTTAAGCTGTTTTGAGGTACATATATTTTAATTCCGTCCTTTTTTAGTCTCACAGATTCGTTAATTTTAATATCAAATGGTGTTGATTCAATTAGAACAACTGTTCTATCAGTGGCATTGTTTTCTAAACTTTGTTCTAAGCTAGAACGAAACTTTACGGTTCCGCCAAGTATGTTTAAATCTTCTGAATTACTACCTTTGCTAATAATGATTTTTCGTTTTTTAGGAAACCAAAGCGATCCTTTTTCTATATAATCAAAGGTGTATGTGGCATTTACATTTACAATTCCATAAATTCTATAATAAGCTTTTGCAACTGAAAAATTTTCAGCATCTATATACAGTAAGCCTCTTAATCTATTTTTTTGTAGCTTTTTAGGTTCAAAATAAATACGATATACTTTTCTATGTTGTATTTCTAATGAATCTAATAAATGATAAGTATATAATTTTCGACCATAATTTGAAATTGGATTTTGAAGCGGAATTTCTAATAATTCAAACGGGTTTTCATAAACGGAATATGAAATTAATTTTAAACCTAAAAACTCATATAAGGGTTCTTTAAATCCTGCCATTTTTGTGGCTATAACTGTTTCTTTTGTGTGCTTTTTGTGATGCTGAATTAAACTTACTTTTTCTGTTTGATATACATGACTTTTTTCTACCAGCTTTTTAAACTTATAATTAGTTGAATCTAGTTTTATAATTCTTTTTCCAAAAATAGTTTGCTTATAAATTTTGTCAATTTCTCCTGAAATACTATCAGGATTAGCTGTTATTTGCAGGTATTCATAATTACTGTATTCATAAGATTTTAAAACTCGTTCAGGTTGTGTGTGCTTTTTATTATCAATTACTTTTTTAACAATAAGGTTAACTTTGTTTTGTGAATAGTATTCTTCGCTTACTTTATTGAGGTCTTGGGTAAGCTTAATAATAAAAAAAGAGTCGTTTTTAGTTGCAAAAGCTGGTTTTTCATAATACCCTTTATAATTAACATAAAGTGGCTTTTTAAAATCAGAAACCTCAATAGAAAATTTACCTTCCCAATCTGTAAATGTGGTTTTTTTATCGTGAGTTATTTTTGCAAAGGCTATGGGGATGGTAGTATCAAAATCAATAACCTGCCCTTTAATTGTCTTTTGACCATATAAAAAAGAAGTGATGCCAATAAAAAACAACAGAAGAGAACGATACATGAAATAAAAATCAGTTTTTACAAAGGTATTTTAAAATAAAAAGCCCCGATGTTAATCAGGACTTAAAAAAAAATTAGACTTTCATTATTTCTGCTTCTTTGATAAGTAAGTGTTCCTCTATTTTTTTAATGTAAGCATCTGTAAGTTTTTGTATGTCTTCTTCTGCTTTTTTTGCAATATCTTCTGCTAATCCATTTTTTTCTTCTTTTTTAATTTCAGTGTTAGCATCTTTTCTTGCATTTCTAATTCCAATTTTTGCATCTTCTGCTTCAGATTTTGCTTGTTTTACAAGATCTTTTCTTCGCTCTTCTGTTAAAGCAGGAATATTAATAATAATATTTTCGCCGTTGTTCATTGGGTTTAACCCAAGATTTGCAATTTGAATAGCTTTTTCAATGGGTTGAATCATTTTTTTCTCCCATGGAGTAACTGTGAGGGTGCGTGCATCGGTTGCGTTTATATTGGCTACTTGCGACAATGGTGTTTGGGCACCATAATAATCTACAAAAACGCCTCCAAGCATCTGTGGCGAAGCCTTTCCTGCTCTAATATTTAAAAATTCCTTTTCTAAATGAGCAATAGAACTATTCATAGACTCTGTTGCTGTTTCAATTATAAAATTAATTTCTTCTGTCATTTTTATTCGCTTAAATACTAAATTTATTGTTTTTTTATACTTTATAACTTTTTATTATCAGTTTACAATGTTACGGTTGTTCCAATACTTTCGCCTTGACACACTTTTAAAAGATTGTTTTCAATATTCATATCAAAAACAATAATGGGCAGTTTGTTTTCTTGACTGAGTGTAAAAGCAGTGGTATCCATTACATTTAGACCTTTTGCTAAAACATCTTCAAAAGATATAAAATCAAATTTAATTGCGTTTTTGTCTTTTTCTGGATCTGCAGTATAAACCCCATCAACTCGAGTTCCTTTTAAAATTACATCGGCACTCACTTCAATTCCTCTTAGAACGGCTGCAGTGTCTGTGGTAAAATAAGGATTTCCTGTTCCTGCACCAAAAATAACAATTCTTCCTTTTTCTAAATGGCGAGTTGCTCTTCTTTTAATATAAGGTTCTGCAATGGCTTCCATTTTTAAGGCAGTTAGCAAACGGGTTTTCATTCCTGCATCTTCTAATGCTCCTTGAAGTGCCATTCCGTTTATTACAGTAGCCAACATACCCATATAATCACCTTGCACCCTGTCCATTCCACTACTAACACCCGCAATTCCTCTAAAAATATTTCCTCCTCCTATAACAATTGCTATTTCAACGCCTTCATCATGAACTTTTTTAATTTCAGTAGCATATTCTTGTAATCTTTTGGGGTCAATTCCATAAGCCATGTCTCCCATTAATGCTTCACCGCTTAGTTTTAAAAGAATTCTTTTGTAGGTCATTTTTTTGAGTTTTAGCTATATTTTACCCGAAAATTAAAAAGTGCATGCAAATATAGTTATTATCTAAATTAAAAAAAATCTTGGTTTAAATTATACACCTATTTTTATAAACAAACTAAGTCAATACATAATCCATTTTATCTAAAACTTCCGTTTTGTTTTATTTTTTAAAACTAACAGAACCATTTTTCTCTTTTTAGAGAGTTTTTGCAGGTCTCTTTATATACTCTTACTCATTATTTTAGCAATTGATAGCTTTTTTTATAATAATTTTAACAACAATTCTTATATGTTTAAGCATTTTCAATTCTATAAAAAGTATTAATATTACTTTCCACAATAAAATATAATTGTAATTTTGCTTTGAATTAAACAATGATATTTGTGAAAAAAGATATATTAGACGCTATTGCAAAAGGTTATACTTACGAAAATTACAGAAAACATATTTCAAAACTAGTTGAAGAAGGAAAATCTACTGGAAATGTTCAGTCAGATGAATTATTACATTATTCTAAACTGAATGAAACCCGCATGAATAGAGTAGAAAAGACTATTTCGTTGAGTGCTGAAACACTTGAAAGTTTGAAAAAAATATCTCAAAAACAAAACTGGATTGTTATCTCTGAGAGTTGGTGTGGCGATGCTGCACAAATTGTACCTATAGTTCATAAAATGGCTCAAGCCAATGAAAATATTGATTTAAAAATAGTGTTGAGAGATGAAAATGAAAATTTAATGAATCATTTTTTAACCAATGGGGCAAAATCAATTCCTATTGTTATTTTTATAGATGCGGCATCTCATACAGTAATCAACCATTGGGGACCAAGACCCGAGGGTTCTAAACAACTAATTATAGATTATAAAAACAAGCATGGAGTGGTTGATGAAACTGCGAAAATAGAATTACAAAAATGGTATTTGAATGATAAAGGGGTTTCTATTCAAAAAGAAATTATAGAATTACTGAATAGCAAACAAGCTTAAAACATTTGAAGTTGTTTAAACAACCTTTATTTTTAATTTTTTGGGTTACCAATTTTTTATTACCGATAAATAGGTGAAAATTATTTTAAAATCTCTTTGATTCTGTTTGTTGAAAGCATTTCATTGAAAACTTGGTCGTATTGTTCTTTTTCTAAAAGCGTTTTAAAGTGGCTTAAATTAGAAATATATTCATTTAATGATTCTATAATGTTGGTTTTATTTTGTTCAAAAATGGGTGTCCACATTGCTGGGGAACTCTTAGCTAAACGGACTGTACTTTCAAAACCACTGCCCGCCATATCAAAAATATCACTTTCGTGTTTTTCTTTATCAAGTACTGTTTTGCCTAGCATAAACGAACTAATGTGCGATAAATGTGATACATAGGCAATATGTTTGTCATGTGATTTTGGATTCATGTAACGTATTCGCATACCCAGATTTTTAAATAATTCTAATGCTAATTCTTGTTGCTTATCTGCTGTTTTTTCAATTTCGCATAGAATGTTTGTTTTGCCTTTATATAAATTTTTAATAGCTGCTTGAGGTCCAGAAAATTCAGTCCCTGCAATAGGGTGTGTGGCTAAAAACTGCTGCCTTTTTGGGTGATGTTGAACTAAATTACAAATGGGTAACTTGGTTGAACCCACATCTATAACGAGTGCATTTTCGTTTACTTTATCTAAAACCTGAGGTACTAGCTGCATACTCACATCTACTGGAACAGAAATAATAACTACATCGGCAATTTCTAATTCGTTTATAGTAGCTTTTTTATCAATAATTTCCAGTTTAAGAGCAGTATCTAAGTGGCTTTCACTTACATCAATACCAAAAACTACTGCGTTTTTATACTGCAATTTTAAATCTAATGCCATGGAACCACCAATCAAACCTGTTCCAATTATAAATATATTCATGCTGTTTTATTGATTTAATTACTTTAAGTCTAATTCTTCAAAATATTACATTGATTTTTAACTTAATATTGTGCTCAAAATGTTTTTTGAATACTTAAAAAAACGCTGGTATTATTTACAAAATAAAATGATATAATTTGTTTAAAACCTACTTATAGCTTCTTTTATAACATTTTCTGGCACGCACAAAGAAAACCTAATATAACCCTCGCCATTGCTGCCAAAAATAGTTCCTGGAGTAATGAACAGGTGTTTTTCTATCAAAATTTTATCAATAAACTCCTCAGATGATTTGACATGAACAGGTAGTTTTGCCCAAACAAAAAGCCCTACGGAGTTTTCTACAACCTTGCATTCTAGTTTTTCTGCAAGTTGAACCATGAGTGCCTTTCTTTTTGCATAGATTTTATTTTGAGCTTCAAGCCACTTTATGTCGGTATTTAAGGCTTCTATGGCGCCTTTTTGAATGCCATAAAACATACCGCTATCCATGTTACTTTTTACTTTTATAACG
>DAINSR010000118.1:0-6857 GCA_036741255.1 Flavobacterium sp. | reverse complement strand
GCACTGAATGCCCTGCAAATAAAATGGTTTATAGTTTTTCAGCAGACCCTACATAAATTTGTAACAATTTATCAAACAATAGATTGAATAAATGTTTTAATCTTATCTACAGGATTATTTTTTAGAAATGTAATAAAAGCACTACCAATAATAGCTCCTTTTTGATGTTCAGTGGCTTGTATAAAAGTTTCTTTATCTTTAATTCCGAAGCCTACAACCTGAGGATTTTTGAGTTTTAAATTGGAAATTCGTTTAAAATAATCTAGTTGTGCTCCTCCAAATCCCAATTGTCCGCCAGTTACTGCTGCCGAACTTACCATGTAAATAAAACTGTTTGAAATAGCATCTATTTGATGTATTCTTGCTATTGAAGTTTGTGGAGTTATTAAAAAAATATTTTTTAGATTGTTTTTTTCAAACACTTTTTCATATTCGTTTTCATAGATATCTAAAGGCAAATCAGGGATAATTAATCCGTCAATACCAACTTCGGCACATTTTTCACAAAATTTTTCCATACCATACTGCATCATAGGGTTAAAATACCCCATAATAATGAGCGGAATTTGAACTTTCTTTCTGATGTCTTTTAATTGTTCAAATAATAATGTGGTGGTCATACCATTTTTAATAGCCTTAGTTGAGCTTTCTTGAATTGTGGTTCCATCGGCTAATGGATCTGAAAATGGAAGCCCTATCTCAATCATATCTACTCCATTGTTCTCTAGTTCTTCAATGATAGTAACAGTATCGTTTATATTAGGATATCCTGCCGTAAAGTATATAGATAATATTTTTTTATCTTCTGTTAATTTTTTATTTATTCGGTTCATTATTTTAGTCGTTGTTCAAATTAAAGTAATCTATGTAAGTATTCAAATCTTTGTCTCCTCTTCCAGAAAGATTAATAACCACAACGTCAGAGGGTTTAAAAGTCATTTTGTCTAATACAGAAAATGCGTGTGCCGTTTCTATTGCTGGAATAATACCCTCAATTTTTGATAATTCTAAGCCCGATTGCATGGCTTCATCATCAGTAATAGCAATAAATGTAGCTCTGCTAGAATCGTGTAAATGAGCATGAAGTGGCCCCACACCAGGATAATCTAATCCAGCCGAAATTGAGTAAGGCTCTGTAATTTGTCCGTCTTCTGTTTGCATTAAAAGAGTTTTACTACCGTGAATAATCCCTACTTTCCCTAACACTGATGTTGCGGCACTCGCACCAGAATTAATGCCATGACCAGCCGCTTCTACTGCAATTAGTGATATGTTTTCATTTTCTAAAAACTCATAAAAAGCACCTGCTGCATTACTTCCACCACCCACACAGGCAATAACATAGTCTGGATTTTCTTTACCCTCTTGCTCTAGCAATTGGTTTTTAATTTCTTTTGAAATAACACTTTGAAACTGAGCCACCATATCTGGATAAGGGTGAGGCCCCACAACTGAACCAATGATATAAAAGGTGTCGTTTGGGTTGTTGATCCAATCTCTAATAGCTTCGTTTGTAGCATCTTTAAGTGTTTTTGAACCTGATGTTGCGGCACGTACTTTGGCACCTAGCATTTTCATGCGGGCAACATTGGGTGCCTGACGTTTGATGTCCACTTCACCCATATAAACGATACATTCTAACCCCATCAAGGCACAAACAGTAGCTGTGGCAACACCATGCTGACCTGCACCTGTTTCTGCAATAATTCTTGTTTTGCCTAGACGTTTTGCCATTAAAATTTGGCCTATCGTATTGTTTACTTTATGTGCTCCTGTATGACACAAGTCTTCTCTTTTTAAATAAATTTTTGTATTATATTTTTTTGACAATCGCCCTGCAAAATAAAGCGGAGTGGGTCTGCCTACATATTGTTTTAATAGATAATTAAATTCTTGAACAAACGAGGGTTCATTCATTATTTTTATATAATTTTCTTTTAATTCCTCTACATTAGGATACAACATTTCTGGAATAAAAGCCCCTCCAAACTTTCCGTAAAATCCGTTTTCGTCAACGTTATATTTAGCACTCATACAATAATTTTTTAAATTTTTCTAATTCAATTTTATCTTTTAAACCTGGTTTTATTTCAAATTTACTATTCAAATCTAATGCGTAACAATATTTTGAGGCCTTTGATTGAAGAAATTTTTTTATTTCAGTAATTTCATTTAAACCAATACCACCACTCAAAAAAAATGGTTTTGTACTGTTATAGTTCTCTAAAATTTGCCAATCAAAAGTAATTCCATTTCCACCGGGTAATTTTCCTTTAGTATCAAACAGAAAATAATCTGTAACGGATTCATATTTTTCTAAATCGCTAAAATCAAAACTTGCATCAATTGAAAATGCTTTTATTATTTCTGTATTTGTTGTTTGCAATTGATCACAAAACTCAACCGATTCTGATCCGTGTAATTGAATGGCATCTAACTTATTCTTTTTTAAAATTTCAACAACTTCAGTATAGGTTGGGTTTACAAAAACGCCCGTTTTTTTTATTCTATCCTGTACTTGTGGCATGTGTTTCAATTTGTATTTTCGTAATGATTTATCCCAAAATATAAATCCCATATAATCAGGTTTTAATGATGCAATATCCACAATATTTTGCGGGTACTTCATACCACATATTTTGATTTTTACAGGGTTCATTTTGCTATAATTTTTTGAATAAATTCTTTAGCTGCTTCTCCTGGATTATTAGTTTTCATAAAATACTCTCCTATTAAAAATCCTTTGTATCCATATTTTTGCAACTCTTTTACATCTTCAATCGCACCTATGCCACTCTCTGAAACTTTAACAAATTCATCTGGAATATGGTTTGACAGTTCTTTACTATAATTTATACTAACCTCAAATGTTTTAAGATTTCTATTGTTAACGCCAATTAAATTTAAACTAGGCATAATTGATTTTTCAAGTTCTTCTAAATTGTGAACTTCTAACAAGACTTCAAGACCAATACTTTGAGCAAACTCTGAAAGTTTTTTTATTTCTTGGCGAGATAAAACAGCTGCAATGAGTAAAATTACATCTGCCCCATAAGCTTTTGCTTCTATTATTTGATACTCATCAATTACAAATTCTTTTCGTAATAAAGGGATTTCTACAGTGGCTTTTGCAAGTAGTAAATCGTCTAAACTTCCACCAAAGTATTTTCCATCTGTTAAAACAGAAATAGCAGATGCACCAGCATTTTGATAGCCTAAAACAACATTTTCAATAGAATGATTATTATTAATTACTGCTTTTGATGGTGATCTGCGCTTGTGTTCTGTGATGATTCCTGATAAACTATTTCTTAAAAAATTAGTAATGGAATGCGTACTATTCAAAAATAACACAGAAGCTTCAAGTTGAGATACTGGTATGACGCTTTTTTTTAAAGCTACCTCTCGTTTTTTGTCTAAAATTATTTTATCTAAAATGTTCATCTTTTTTGCTTTTTATCGGTCAAACTTGTTTATCATCTGCCTCATGTAAGACTCACACTAACACATATTTGTATGTCAAGTTTACTTGTTGTGAGTGTTTTCATTTTACTTACTCATTGCAATTAATTGATTCAATTTTTCAAATGCTTTACCACTTTTCAAACTTTCCTGAGCTTTTGCTAAAGCATCTTCATAACTTGATTTTTCAAGGATTTGAATAGCAACAGCTGCATTTACACAAACAACATTGTTTTGTTCTTTAGTTCCTCTTCCTGAAATGATATTGTAAAAAATTTTTGCCGCCTCATCAACAGTATTTCCACCTTTTATACACTCAAGTTTTATAGGCTCCATTTTAAAATGAATGGGGTTTAAAATTTGTTCTGTGTTGTTTGTAATGATTTTTACGTCATCTGTTAAAGAAATTTCGTCAAAACCGCTTAAACCATGAATAATACTATAATTTGTAGTGGTGTTTTGATAAAGATAGGCATACATTCGGGCAAGTTCTAAACTAAAAACACCTACCATTTGATTTTTTGGAAACGAAGGATTTACCATGGGACCTAGCATATTAAAAAATGTTTTTACGCCTAATTCCTTTCTAATGGGAGCTACGTTTTTCATGGCTGGGTGAAACAAAGGAGCGTGCAAAATAGCAATGTTTGCTTGTTCTAAAGATTGTGTTAAAAAACCACTATCGTTTGTAAACTTTATCCCCATTTTTTCCATTACATTACTAGAACCTGAAACCGATGAAACGCCATAGTTTCCATGCTTTGCAACCATAAAACCTGCTCCTGCAACCACAAATGAGGCTAATGTTGAAATATTAAAAGTATTTTTTGAGTCGCCACCTGTTCCGCATAAATCAATAGTATTATAGGCTGAAAAATCTATTGGAATACACAATTCTAACAATGCCTCTCTAAAACCTGTAAGCTCTTCTATGGTAATATTACGAATCATATAAACCGTCATAAAAGACGCCATTTGACTAAAATTGTATTTCCCTGTTGAAATGTTTAACAGTACCTCTTTAGCTTCTTGTTTAGTTAATATTTCGTAATTAATTAATCTATTTAGTATGGTTTTCATTTTTGCTTTGAGGTTAATTATGCAACCAATTTTCTAATATTTTCTTTCCATTGGGGGTCAATACACTTTCAGGATGATACTGAACTCCTTTTACATCATACACTTTGTGTTTTAAAGACATTATTTGTCCGCTTTCATCAGTAGAAGTAACAATTAAATCTTCTGGAAGATTATTGTTTGAAACTACCCACGAGTGATATCTACCCACAGTCATTTCTTTTGGTAAATCTTTAAAAATAATATCATTTTCAATCTCAAAAACTTGAGTTGCCACCCCATGATATACTTTCTCTAAATTGATTAATGTGCCACCAAAAACCTCACCAATAGCTTGTAGTCCAAGGCAAACGCCTAATATACTTTTTGTGGGAGCATATTCTTTTATGACGCTTTTGAGCAGACCTGCTTCATCAGGTATCCCTGGTCCTGGGGATAAAACTATTTTATCAAATTTTTGCAATTCTTCTAATTCAAATTCATCGTTTCTAAACACCGTAACCTCTGCATTTAAATCTTCTAAATAATGCACTAAATTATAAGTGAAACTATCATAATTATCAATGACTACAACTTTGATTTTATTTGGATTCATACAACAAATTATATTTTTTAAATTTTTTCTGCCAAATCTAATGCTTTTTTTAGAGCATCTAGTTTGTTATAAACTTCTTGTGTTTCAGACTCCTCAGTAGATGTGGCTACAATACCCGCACCTGCCTGAAAATGAAGGGTATGGTTTTTACTTAAAAAGCTACGAATCATTATGGCATGGTTAAAATTTCCTTTAAAATCCATAAACCCAATTGCACCCCCATAAAAACCTCTGTTAGTTTTTTCTATTGATTCAATTAATTGCATGGCTTTGTGTTTTGGTGCGCCTGTGAGCGTTCCTGCTGGAAAAGTTTTAGCAACCAGTTCCATGAATTTTTTATGGGGTTTTAATTTACCCGTAACCTTTGAAACTAAATGGATAACATGCGAAAAAAACTGAACTTCTTTATATTTTTCTACTTTAACATCAAAACAACTGTGGCTCAAATCGTTTCGTGCTAAATCTACTAGCATTACATGTTCGCTATTTTCTTTTTTATCATTATTGAGTTTGATGGCTAATTGTGCATCTTCCTCATCGTTGCCTGTTCGTTTAAAAGTTCCGGCAATGGGATGAATTTCGGCATTATTGTCTTTGATAACCAAATGAGCTTCGGGTGATGAACCAAAAATTTTAAAATTGCCATAGTCAAAATAAAACAGATAAGGTGAGGGATTAATGCTTCTTAAAGCTCTATACACATTAAATTCGTCTCCTTTAAAATTTTGTGAAAACCTACGCGATAAAACCAGTTGAAAAACATCACCACGCTGGCAGTGTTTTTTTGCTAAGGACACATAGTTTTTAAAATCGTCATCTGTTAAATTTGAAACTACCTCTCCTGATTTTGAGAAAGAATATGTTGCAAAATTTTTGGCTTTTAATAGTAAATCTACCTCAACTATATTATTTACATCATTAGTAGAATGACAAAAAATATAAGCTTCGTTTTTAAAATGATTGATAGCAATTATGTTTTGATACACAGCATAAAAAAGCTCTGGAACTTTATTTTCTGTTGATTTTTGAGAGATATTAATTTGTTCAAAATACTGAATAGCATCATAAGCAACGTATCCAAATAATCCTTGTGTAATAAATTTAAAGTCATTGTCGTTGCTTAAAAACTGATTTGCAAATTGTTCAATGAGTGTGGCTACATTTACATTTTTATTTATGAGGTGTTGCGTTGAGGTGTTATCAGGATAATGCTTTTCTATCACATTATCTTCAATTTTTATTGATGCAATAGGATTAAAGCAAATATATGAAAAACTGTTGTCATTTGCATGATAATCAGAGCTTTCCAGTAAAATGCTGTTTGGAAATTTATCTCTAATTTTTAAATATACACTCACAGGGGTTAGAGTATCGGCCAGTATCTGTTTGAAATGTGTGGTGAGCTTATAAGTTTTCATTATATTAATTATAAATGTTATTTGTTTTACTAAAAAAAAAGGCTAGTCGTGATTGACAAGCCTTTCATGTATGTTTAATTATACAATAAAGAGAATGCTCACGACATTTTTCGTAAGATATTCCACCACCAAGTATTATTTAGAATTGCATTCATATTTAAAATAAGATTACAAATATATGTAAAGTAATTATTAAAAAGCAAATTTTTATATTTAAGTCACTCATTATTGAGAAAACGCTCTGTAATTGAAACAGTTAATGATGAATTAAAAAATATTTGTCAAGTGGAACATTCAAGACATCG
>DAINSR010000117.1:0-6925 GCA_036741255.1 Flavobacterium sp. | reverse complement strand
ATTAAATTTTGTATTGATAAGAAAACAATTGTTATTTTGCACACGATTTTAATTAATTTTGTTAAAAAACATGGAGGAAATTTTAGAGTATTTTCCTGATTTATCAGACACACAGGTTGCTCAATTTAAAAAACTCAAAAAATTATATGAAGATTGGAATTCAAAAATTAATGTTATTTCTAGAAAAGACATTGATGCTTTATATACTAGACATGTGTTACACTCTTTAGGAATTGCAAAGGTTGTGCCTTTTGAAAAAGGAACTTTTGTACTTGATGTGGGTACTGGCGGAGGTTTTCCAGGCATTCCGCTCGCTATATTGTTTCCTGAAACTCATTTTTATTTAATTGATGTTATTGCAAAAAAAATTAAAGTTGTGCAAGAAGTGGCTACTGCCTTAGATTTAAAAAATGTAAAAGCAGAGCAAATTCGTGCAGAGAATGTTAAAGGAGAATTTGATTTTATAGTGAGCAGAGCTGTTACAAATATGCCCGATTTTATAAACTGGATTAAAACAAAAATCAAGAAACAACACAAACACGCACTCAAAAACGGAATATTGTATTTAAAAGGTGGAGACCTGACCGATGAGCTAAAAAACGTACCTCAAGCCACAGAATATCCTTTATCTTCTTATTTTAAAAATGATTTTTTTGAAACTAAAAAAGTAGTTTATGTGCCGCTAAAATTTGTGTAAGATAAAAATTAGTATTCTGTTTTAATGTATTTCATTAATTTGCTTCAATATCTAAAGCTAATTCACTTCTGTTTTATTGATATGCTCCATAATAATGTTAGTAGCACCAGCATTCATTTCTACAAAAGTACTGCAAATGTGTCCTTTTTCTAACCGAATATGGTTGTTTGATATAAGGGTGTTAAAAGTAGTATTTAGTTCAATTTGATTACTTATAGACAAACATCCCCCTGTATCAACTAGTGCCACAGCCTCTGCAAAGTGATTAAAATTTGGTCCAATAACAATAGGAACACCAAATGTAGCCGGCTCTAAAATATTATGAACTCCGGGATTACCAAAACCACCCCCAACATAAGCAATATCAGCATAAGAATATATTTTTGTTAAAATCCCTATTGTATCAATAATAAAAACCTCATAATTTTCTAAATCTAAGTTAGTTGCTTCTTTTTCTGAAAACAACACGGTTTTTTTTGTGATAGATTTTTGTAATTTTAAAATTTGGTCTGGATCCACAACATGAGGGGCAATTATAAATTTTACATTTGCTTTTGATTGATTTATAAAATTTACAATTAAAGCTTCATCTTTAAACCAAGAGCTACCCACAACAATTGTTAGGATATTATTTTTAAATTTTTCAATAAAATCTAAATAATTATTTTGCTTTAAAATAGAAGTTACTCTATCAAAACGCGTGTCGCCAGAAATGGTTACGTTGTTGAAACCAATGTGCTGTAAAAGCTTTTTTGAACTGTCATTTTGAACAAAAAAATGATTAAATGTTGCGAGTGCATTTCTATAAAAACCACCATAGCTTTTGAAAAAAAATTGATTTTCTCTAAAAATGCCCGAGATTAAATAGGTCGAAATATTTCGGTTTTTCAATTCGTTCAAGTAATTAGGCCAAAATTCATATTTAATAAAAAAAACAATGTCAGGATGAACTAAATCTAAAAAACGAGTAACATTTTGTTTTGTATCTAAAGGTAAATAAACCGTTGCGTGAGCTAAAGTGTTGTTTTTTCTAACCTCAAAACCAGAAGGCGAAAAAAAAGTTAGTACAATTTTATGATTTGGAAATATTTTTTTGACTTGTTCAATAATGGGGATTCCTTGTTCAAACTCCCCTAAGGAGGCTGCATGAAACCAAATGGTCTGGTCTAATGGTTTAATTTTTTGTTTTAAAGTTTCAAAAACAAATTTCCTACCATTAATAAAAAGTCTAATTTTTGGAATAAAATAAGCTATTAAAACAAGAATTTTTGAAACTAATAGCATCACAAAATTATATACTGTAAACATAATTTTTTTAAGGGTTAAAAATACGTTTCTTTTATAGAATACAAAATTGTTACTTATAATTTATTACTTTTGCAATATATAATTTTTATTCAAACTAGATTGACATTAGCTACAAGTTTGTGTGTGCGTTCACAAACAAAGATAGCCGAAAAAAGACCTTTTAAAATATTATCTAAGCATGAAAAAACTACAAATGGTGGACCTCAAGGGGCAATATGAAAAAATTAAAAATCAAGTTAATGAATCCATTCAAAATGTTTTAGATACCAATGCTTATATTAATGGTCCGTTAGTGCATCAATTTCAATCAGACTTAGAACAGTATCTTGGAGTAAAACATGTTATTCCGTGTGCCAATGGAACAGATGCCTTACAAATTGCTATGATGGGTCTCGACTTAAAACCCGGAGACGAAGTCATAACAGCCGATTTTACATTTGCAGCTACTGTTGAGGTTATTGCTTTACTTCAGCTAACTCCAGTTTTAGTAGATGTAGATTTAAATAATATGAACATTTCAATTGAGGCAATAAAAAAGGCAATAACCCCAAAAACCAAAGCTATTGTTCCCGTTCATTTATTTGGACGTGTCGTAAACATGGATGCTATTATGGAAATTGCCACAGCCCACAATTTATATGTAATAGAAGACAACGCACAGGCAATTGGGGCAGATTATACACATAAAAATGGCACAAAATCAAAAGTTGGCACCATTGGACACGTGGGGGCTACTTCTTTTTTTCCGTCAAAAAACTTAGGGTGCTATGGCGATGGGGGTGCAATTTTTACAAACAATGATGAACTGGCTCACAAAATTAGAGGCATAGTAAACCATGGTATGTATGAGCGATATCATCATGATGTGGTGGGAGTTAACTCTCGTTTAGATAGTATTCAGGCAGGAGTATTAAAAACAAAACTACCTCATTTAAATCAATATAATAAAGCCCGTCAAGAAGCATCACGCAAATATTCCATGGCATTAAGTGTAAATAAAAACATTATTGTTCCCATGATTTGCGACACATGTGATTGTCATGTTTTTCATCAATATGTAATTAGAATTATAAATGGAAAAAGAGATGCGTTACTAACTCATTTGCAAAGTAAAGAAATTCCGTGTGCCATTTACTATCCCATTCCATTGCACAGTCAAAAAGCATATACAGATAGTAGATATAAAGAAGAAGATTTTGCAGTTACTAATCAATTGTGTAAAGAAGTTATTGCCTTGCCCATGCACACTGAGTTAGATGATGAGCAAATTAAGTATATCACTGACAGTATTTTAGAGTTTTTGAAGTAAGAATTTTCATGAAATAGAGATAATGATTTGGAATTAGTTAAAAGAGTAAAAGAAAACTCAAACATCACAAATAAAATAAAAAATTAATCAAAGTATATAAAATGAAAATAGCAGTTACAGGAGGACTAGGATTTATAGGTTCTCATACAGTTGTAGAATTACAAAATGAAGGTTTTGAAGTAGTAGCAATTGATAATTTATCAAACTCATCTGAAAGTGTTTTAGATGGTATATTTGCCATAACAGGTAAAAAACCAATTTTTGAAAAACTTGAACTTAGAGACAAAACAGCGGTTCAAGATTTATTTAAAAGACATCAAGATATTGTGGGTGTTATTCATTTTGCAGCTTCAAAAGCGGTGGGTGAAAGTGTAGAAAACCCTTTGTTGTATTATGAAAACAACATAAACTCATTAGTTTATATTCTTCAAGAATTAACCAAATTAGAGCAGGCCAACTTTATTTTTAGTTCGTCTTGTACTGTGTATGGACAGGCCGAAAAAATGCCCATTACAGAAGATGCACCCGTTAAACAAGCCATGTCGCCGTATGGAAATACAAAACAAATTGGCGAAGAGATAATAAAAGACACCGCTAAAGTGTCAAACCTTAGTTCCATTTTACTGCGGTATTTTAACCCCATTGGTTCTCATCCAACAGCCGAAATTGGCGAATTACCACTTGGAGTCCCTCAAAATTTAGTGCCATTTATCACACAAACTGCCATTGGACTAAGGGAAAAATTATCTGTTTTTGGTAATGATTATCCCACTCCAGACGGCACCGCAGTTAGAGATTATATTCATGTGGTGGACTTAGCAAAAGCCCATGTGGTAGCTTTAAAACGTTTGCTAGAACACAAAAATTTAGAAAAAGTAGAAACTTTTAATTTAGGCACCGGAAAAGGAAGTTCTGTTTTAGAAGTCATCAATGCATTTGAAAAAGTATCACAGCAAAAACTAAAATACCAAATTGTTGGCAGAAGAGAAGGAGATATTACAGAGGCTTATGCCAATACTGACAAGGCTAATACAGTGCTTGGCTGGAAAGCTAATCTCTCTCTTGAAGAAGCTCTTGCAAGTGCCTGGAAATGGGAACAAAAAATTAGAAGTTAGCCACAACTCAAAAAAATAAGCACACAACAATAAATTCATTTATTAAGGTGAATTTGTTGTTGTGTTACATCAAAAATTTATTTTTCGCTAACTCTCCAATATTACAACTCCCAAAAAAAATCATAAAACCTCTATTTTTGCCATACAACAAAAACACTATTTTTTATTAAATATAGTCGCTAGGTTCCTACAAACCCTAAAATTAAGATTAAATATTTCATTTTTTAACCCAAAATACACATTAGATTTCGTAATGAAAGCTAAAAATACAATAAAATAAGTGTACACGGACTTTTTTAAATTTTGGGTTTAAAGATTAACTTTTCAATTTTAATCACCATTAACTTTTATATTAGCTTGTAAAACAATTGATACATTTATCTCATAAAATAATCCTGTAAATATCAGATGCAAATTGATTGATATGATAATTATCATTTTTTCACAACGCAATTAGATTTAATTTTGAGTAAATTATTAATCAAATGGTTCAGTCTTTAATAAAAAAGTACAATGTTCCGGGACCCAGATATACGAGTTATCCCACGGTTCCATATTGGGATGAGGAGTTGTTCTCTGTTGTGAAATGGAGAGAATCATTAAAAAAATCATTTGATGAAACAAATAGCTCAGAGGGGATTAGTTTGTATATTCATTTACCATTTTGTGAAAGTTTATGCACTTTTTGTGGTTGTAACAAACGAATTACCAAACAACACAGCGTAGAAGAACCATACATACTTGCAATTTTAAAAGAGTGGCAACTTTATTGTAATTTATTTATGGATAAACCAATTGTAAAAGAAATTCACTTGGGTGGCGGAACACCAACTTTTTTTTCGGCAGAAAATTTAAAACTATTAATTAACGGAATTTTTAAAAAGGCTGAAAAAGCACCCCAACACGAGTTTAGTTTTGAAGGACATCCTAATAACACTACAAAACTACATTTACAAACACTTTATGATTTGGGGTTTAGAAGAGTTAGCTTTGGGGTTCAAGATTATTCAGAAAAGGTGCAAAATGCAATTCATAGGTTTCAACCTTTTTTAAACGTGGCAAAAGTTACTTATTGGGCAAAAGAAATTGGCTATACTTCAATAAATCATGATTTAATTTTTGGACTTCCCTTTCAAACCACTGAAGATGTGCTAGATACCATTGATAAAACAAAATCGTTACAACCCGACCGGCTAGCCTTTTACAGTTATGCTCATGTTCCGTGGATAAAAGGTAATGGGCAACGAGGTTTTAAAGAATTAGATTTGCCTAAAGATGACGAAAAGCGAGAATTGTATGAAAAAGGCAAAATTCAATTAGCTAAGAATAATTATATAGAGATTGGTATGGATCATTTTTCGCTAAAAGACGACACCATGACAACATCATTTTTAGAAGGAAAATTGCATCGAAACTTTATGGGATATACCTCATCAAAAACCCAATTAATGATAGGCTTGGGAGTTTCGTCAATAAGTGATAGCTGGTATGCGTTTGCTCAAAACGAAAAAAATATTGAACGATATTATGCCCATCTTCAAAAAAAAGAACTACCAGTTTTTAAGGGTCATGTGCTAACAGATGAAGATGTTATTATTAGAAAACATATTTTAAATTTAATGTGCCAGTTTAGTACATCATGGAACAGTAACCACCTTTTATTTAGTGATTTACAAGAAGTGTTATCAAATTTAAAAGAAATGGAACATGATGGCTTAGTAACGATAACAAATTCAAAATTAACCATTACTAAAAAAGGGAAACCCTTTGTACGAAATGTGTGTATGGCATTTGATTTAAGAATGAAAAGAAAACTGCCAAATACCCAATTATTTTCACTAACAATTTAGCAGATTTATTGTACAGTATCCAAAGAAGACGGTAGTAGGCTGATAGTAAGCTACAAAAAAGCAAGGGCTTTAAAAGATGCAGACAACCGAAATAAAGGGCTTGAAAGATTAGAAAAGAAGATCAAAAATGGAAAATTAACCAAAGAGAACATCAACAATAAAGGATACAACAAATATTTAAAAATTGAAGGAGAAGCCACAGTCAGTATTGATTATGAAAAACATAAACAAGATGCAGTTTGGGATGGTTTAAAGGGATATTTAACCAACACAAAGCTAACAAAAGAAGAAGTTATAGAGCAATATCATAACTTGTGGACTATTGAAAAAACCTTCAGAATATCTAATCTGATTTAGAAATACGACCCATTTATCATCAGCTAAAAAGAAGAATAGAAACCCATATTGGAATCTCATTTTGTGCGTGTAAGATTTACAAAGAACTTGAAAGACAACTCAAAGAAAAGCATAGTAAATTAAGCCCCGAAAAAGCAATAGATATTCTCAAAACGATTTACCAAGTTAGTTTTGAAACTCTTTTTTCAAACAAAGTTTACAAAAAATTGCTACTCAAAAACCAGGAACAAAAAGATATTATTAATCTCTTTAATTTAGGAGATTAGTCTTGGGTGCCCCATCGCACAAG
>DAINSR010000116.1:0-6952 GCA_036741255.1 Flavobacterium sp. | reverse complement strand
TCGCCAAACATATCCAAAAACAAGCTTTGTGTTAGCGCATCGTATTTTTGTACCATGGCACGGTTGTTTTGTATGATGGCATTGGCTTGGTCTAAAATAGTGGCGATGCGTTGTTGGGTGGGGAGATTTATTTTTGGAACTTCAACTTTTGATAAATTCTCTCTAGTTATTTGAGGTTGAGCAGAACCTGAAATTACATCACTAAACCCTCTTTTTCCAAAATAGTGAAATAAAAATTTCAAATCGTAATCTTTAGATAAATTATCTAAAGCCATCGCATTTCCATTGACATAAGACTTTGGTTCAGAAATATTGACTGTTCCACAAGTAGCTCCTCTACAAGTAATAAGTAAAGTTGGAAATTCATGAGTATATTCATTATAAAATCCTATTTTACCATTAGCACCATAAACAGGATAACCTGATTCTTTCAATTGAGCAGTCGAAATAGTCTTCCATTGTTTTGGTCTGCAAATATCAGTTAATTTAACTTTTTCCATTATCCTAACCTTTTATTTCGTTCCATCTTTTCTTTTGCTTCATGGTAGAGCAGCTGTATTTTTTCTTGCAATTCTTTTTTCGAGGGCAAATCTGTCCAGTATTCTGCCACCATAATACCGTCTTTGTGCATTTCTAATAATTCAATTTGTTCTCGGCTACTTTCTGCACAAAGTATTAAACCAATGGGTGTGTTTTCGCCTTCTTGTTTTTCGTATTTGTCAAGCCATTTTAAATAAAGTTCCATTTGTCCTTTGTCTTTGGCTTGAAATTTTCCAATTTTAAGTTCAATAGCAACTAATCTTTTTAATTTTCTATGAAAAAAAAGTAAGTCCAAATAAAAATCTTCTCCATCAATAATCATTCTTTTTTGCCGTTCAACAAAAGTAAACCCTTTGCCTAATGCTAATATGAATTTTTCTAAGTCTTTTAATATGGCTTCTTCTAAGTCTTTCTCTAAAAAAGAATCATCAAGCCCCAATAAATCTAAAATATAAGGGTCTTTGAAGGTATTAAAAGGTATAATATCAGATTTTATAATTTGTGCATCCGCAATTTTTGTTCTCTCAAATGCTTTTAAGGCAATTTGTTTTCTTAATTCTCTTATGCCAAAAGAATTTTCTATAGATAAATTGGCATAAAATATTTTTGCTTCTACAGTTTTTAAAGGCAATAATTCCACAAAATGCGACCAACTTAAAAATTTTGAAAGAGTAATCACCTCTTGAATATTCAAAAATTGCTCTGAAAAACGAATCATTCGTCTGATATTTTTTTCTGTGAAGTTTTTCCCATATTTGCTTTCTAATTGTGCCGACACTGTCGGCACAATTTGTTTTCCATATTCTGCCCGCTTATTTTTTAGTATATCTTGGTTAATTCTATACCCTATTTGCCAAAACAAATGAGTAAGTACACTGTTTGCCTGAACTGCTATTTGTTTTTTGCTTTGCTCAATGAGATTGGATAACTCATTGAACAAATAATCTTCAGAAATGGTGTGAATAGTTGGTTTCATTTTTCTTTTTATTTAACCATTTTATAGTAGTAATTTATCACTTATTTTTTTTCTAACATTTTTTCTAAGTCCAACAACTTTTTGGCATTATCGGTTTGCCTATTTTTATATTTACTTTTCATACCAATAACATTTGTAAAATAGTCCAATAGTTTATGATATAATGCCGATATAGTATGAAAATAGTCCATTTTTATTGGACTATATTGAATACATAATCGGTATCATTTTTTATTTAAGTTATTCATTTTCTAAACTATTTAAAACCTCTTCCCATTTTTGTTGCAACAGGGCTTTGTTGGGTAATTTGGTTTTGTAATCGGCTACCAAAGTGGGTGATAAACTTCGGTTTAAGGCATATTCTACCACCATGTCGTCTTTGCCTTTGCAAAGTAAAATTCCAATACTAGGGTTTTCGTGTGCTTTTTTGATGTCGCGGTCTAGGGCTTCTAAATAAAAAATGAGTTGCCCCAAATGTTCGGGTTTAAATTTTTCTATTTTTAGTTCTACAGCTACCATGCCATTTAAGGCTCGGTTATAAAACAATAAATCAATGGCAAAATCTTGGTTGCCCACTTGCAAAGGATATTCTTCGCCCATAAAAGCAAAATCTCTTCCAAATTCTAACAAAAATTGGGTGATGTTTTGAGTGATGGCTTTTCGCATATCTTTTTCATGGTGCTGTTCTGAGAGATTCAATAATTCCAATACATAAGTGTCTTTAAAAGTGTTGGTTATATCTTGTGGTAATTCTCTCGACACTGTGGCGAGTTTTGCATCGGCAAGCATCACTCTTTCATAACAAGATGAATTGATTTGACGTTCTAATTCTCTTACAGACCATTTTTCTTTTATGCTCATTTTGAAATAAAACTCTTGTTCGGCTATATTTTTAAGAGGTAAAATCAATCTATTGTGGGACCAACTTAATTCTCGCCACAGTGTGGCGAGTTTTGGATATTGTTGATAAGTTTCATAAAATTGCTTCATTCTCCAAATGTTTTGTGAAGAAAACCCTACCACATTTGGCTCAGCTTGTTGAATAAAATCGGCAAGGTCTTTAACCACAGCTTTCCCCCATTCATTGGCTTTTACTTTGTTACTTACATATTCACCCACTTGCCAGTAGAGTGTAACTAATTCTCTGTTTACCGCCTGATAAGCTTTAGCTTTAGCCTTTGCAATAAGTGTAGTAATTTCTGTAAATTGATGTTGTAATTGCATACTATTCTAACATTTTTTCTAAGTCCAACAACTTTTTGGCATTATCGGCTGGTCCATTTTTATTTATTCTCTTCATGGTATTATTCGAGTTTTTTGAGTTCGTTTTCTAATTCTTCAATGGTTGGTAATTTATATTTTAAGTTTTCTGGTATGGCATTTGTCAATTTATATTCACTAATACCAATAGGTTTGTTGAGGTCTCGTAAAGCATATTCTGCTTCTATGGAATCTTTGTTTTTACAGAGTATAATCCCTATACTTGGATTATCTGGGTCTTTTTTTAATTGAGAATCCACCGCTGAAAGATAAAAATTCAGTTTACCGGCATATTCGGGTTTGAATTTACCTGATTTTAATTCAATTACAACAAAGGATCTTAACTCTAAATGATAGAATAACATGTCTATAAAATATTCATTATCACTAATTTCAATTTTATATTGTTTGCCTACAAAAGCAAATCCTTTGCCAAGTTCTAATAAAAATTTGGTAATATGTTTGGTAAGTTCATCTTCTATAACTTTTTCTAAAGCATCTTCATGAAGCTCTAAAAAGTCAAAATTATAAGGATCTTTTACTATTTGTATTGCCAGTTGTTGTTGAGAATTGGCTAAAGTGTTTTTAAAATTATTAGATTTACTTCCTTTTCTTTCCAATAAGTTAGATTGTATTTGATGTGCTAAAGTATCTCTATCCCAAGCATTTTCTAAACATTGTTGCGTATAGAATTCAGCAGTTTCAATGTCTTTTATTTTCGTTATGATAAGACGGTTATGTCCCCACGGAATTTGTGCCACAGCTTGTGGCACAAATGGATATTTCTGTGAGTAGAATAAATACCACTGTCTGATGGCATATAAGTTTCTTCTTGAAAATCCTTTTATACTAGGAAATTCAGCGGTTAATTCGTGTGCAATTTTCTCAATCAGATTAGAACCCCAGTTCGCATTTTTTAATTTTTCATTTATCTCTTTACCTATTTCCCAATATAACTCCAATAACTGCGCATTGATAGAAAAAGCCATTTTCTGCTGAACCGCATGAACTTTATTTTTCAATTCATTGATCCAAATAACAAATTCATTATTGAGCGTTTTATTTTCCATTCTTTAAATTATTTGTTTTCTAATATTTTTTCTAAGTCTAACAACTTTTTAGCATTATCGGCTGTCCCATTTTTATTTATTCTCTTCATGGTATTATTCGAGTTTTTTGAGTTCTTTTTCTAAAAAGTTTTGCAGGGTTTCTTTACTTGGTAATTGCACCAAATATTTAGACACAAAAAGTTTTTCATCCATACCAGAAAAGGCATATTCTACTAATTTCTTACCTTTTTGGGTGCAAAGTAATATCCCAATCGGTGGGTTGTCATCGGGTTGTTTTATTTCTTCTCGGTAATAAGACACATAGGTGTTTAGTTGCGATAGATGTTCATGCTTAAATTGGTCTGCCTTAAGTTCTATCAACACATGACATTTAAGAATGCGATGGTAAAAAACTAAATCTACAAAGTAATAATCTTGGTCTATGAGAATCTTTTTTTGTCGAGCTTCAAAGCAAAAACCATTACCAAGTTCAACAATAAACTCTTGTAAATGATTGATGAGTGCTTGCTCTAAAGTACTCTCCTCTATCAAATTATAGTTGCCTAACTTTAAAAAATCAAAGATATAATGTGTTTTTATGGAGTGTGCTGGTTCAAAAGGTTCAATTTTTTGCAATAATTCATCAAACCCAAGTTCTACTTTTTTAGACAATCCAACACGCTCAAAAGCCAATGAGTTAATTTGATTTTTGAGTTGTGTTACAGAAGGTTGTGTTTTTAGGATTAGTAATTCATAGAATTGTCTTTGTGTAGCATCTTTTACTTTTAAAAGTTCAACAAAATGAGAAAAAGAAATACGTTGTAAAGCTTTTTTATAATAATTAGATGCTTCATTATTAGTTTTTTGTGATTCTTGTACTGTCGTTTCAAGATTATTATTTTCTTCTAATTTAAATTTTGGAGATGCCGTATCCAAAATGCTTTTAAAATGGGCAAATGGCGTCTGCCCAATTTCCAATGAACTTATTTTTAAATTATAATTAATCAAATGGGCAGCTATGGTCTGCCCAAATTGAGGATATGCTTGATAAAATTGTCTAAAAAGTTTTAAGTTTCTAAATGATAAACTAGATTGATTTAATCTTTCGGCCAATTTTTGTAGCAAATACTTACCGTATTGTGCTCTGTCTTCCCCATTTTGTTCAAATTCTACAATATAAAAACCAACCAACCAATTGCGAACCGTTAAGGATATATTGACCGCTTTCACTGCTTCTTGTTGTAAAACATTGTGGGTATGTTGAATGGAATGTGTTAAAGTTTCAAAATTTTTCATAGCAACAAAGGTTATTTTTCCAACATTTTTTCTAAGTCTAACAACTTTTTAGCATTATCGGCTTGTAAGTTTTTTATGTCTTGAATTAACGTGCTTGGTTTTTCGTAGTGTACTTCTTCATAGACCACTTCTTTGTAGCGGTTGATGCTGAGGTCGTAGTCGTTAGCTACGATGTCTGCTTTGGGGACAAGGAAAGATTTTTTTGTTCTGTCAGAAAAAAGCACCCCACCCTTCAGGCACTCCTCCATGGGATTTTCCACCCCGCCTTTCAGGCACCCCTCCGAAGGAGGGGAAGTTAAGGTATTCCAGTCATTTAGAATGAAAGGAATGTCGCATTTGCCTGCTACTGCTTTGGCTACTTGCTCTGGATTGTGGAATAATGCTTCTAATTGTTCCTCTGAAATTAAGGCGTTGCGTTTGTCGTCTAAACTGAAACCATCGGCTTGCATGTCGTAGAACCAAACGTTATCGGTACCGCCTGAGTTGGTTTTAGTGAATAATAAAATGGCGGTACTTACTCCAGCATAAGGTTTAAATACGCCACTTGGTAACGAAATTATGCCTTGTAATTGTTGGTTTTCTACCAATTCTTTACGGATGTTTTTGTGTGCTCCTGAGCTTCCGAATAATACGCCATCGGGTACAATTACGGCTGCTCTTCCTCCTAATTTTAACATGCGTAAAATAAGGGATAAGAATAACAATTCTGTTTTTTTGGTTTTGGTAATTTGTAACAAACTGCTTTCAACCTCATCATAATCTAAAGCCCCTTTAAAAGGTGGATTGGCTAAAACCAACGAATATTTTCCGTTAATGGTATTGCTTTCCGCCAAGGCAGAACCGCCTACTAATTGCGGAGATTCGATACCGTGTAATTGTAAGTTCATGGAAGCAATACGCATCATGGAAGGGTCAATTTCAAGTCCGTTAAACATGTGCATATTGTAATGCTCACGGAAGTTTTTATCTAGGAACAAATCGTTTTGTTTGTCGTGAAAGTATTGACCAGCTGCTACTAAGAAACCTGCAGTACCTAATGAAGGGTCACAAATCGTATCGTCTGCTTTTGGTTGGGTTAGTTCCAGCATCATGCGAATGATATGGCGGGGTGTTCGGAATTGCCCGTTAGTTCCTGCTTCCGCAATTTTACCCAACATGTATTCGTATAAATCCCCTTTCGTATCACGATTGTTCAACGGTAGTTTGTCAATTTGCTGCACGACTTTGTCTAACAACTTAGGGGTGTCAATCATAAAAGTTGCCCCTTTGATGTATTCGGTAAACTTACCGCCATCAGCACCCAGAGTTTTCATAAAATCGAAAGCGGTTAAGTCGTTCAAATGACGTTGCGGTTTGCGAAATAAATCAAACATTACTTCCGGGTCTTTGTCTTTGAAATAACTCCAACGTAGTTCTTTTTGGCTTTCGGTGTAAATAGGCTTTTTAATTGTGCCTCCAAGCATTGCAATTTCTTTCTCAATCAGGATTTGCTTATCGTCTAGTTGTTTTAAGAAAATAAGGTATGTAAATTGTTCGATTACGGTTAATGGGTTAGAGATTCCACCGGTCCAGAAGTCGTTCCAGATTTTGTCTATTTGAGATTTTAATTCGCCTGTTATCATGGGATGTAAATTTATTTTGTAAAGTTATGGGGTTTGTGTGCATTGTATCTGCATTAATAATTATTTTTCATCTTTTCAATTCTACTTTTCATCTTTTCCACAAACGAAGCTGGTTCTAAAACTTGTAAACTTTCTCCATAGGAAAGCAATAATGATTCTAATTCATAATTGGGTATTACTTTAATTATAACACGATGCATATTGTCTTC